>CAZHZB010000007.1:5019-18397 GCA_964537045.1 uncultured Candidatus Bathyarchaeia archaeon
CCAGAGCTGACCCAGCAAGATGATGCAGAATTTTTGCCCTTTCCTCCCCCGTTCTTCTTTCCCCTCTGAGTCTCAGGTGTCTTCTTCGACGCGCCTCGCAAGTTCTTCTGCATAGCAGCGGACTTCTGATACCATTCTTGATTCTTACAATTCTCTTCGCAACTACGAAGCAGCGATCCGAGCCACTGACTGTAATCTTCAAACAAGGCTCGATATTGATTGATCTGATCAACCAGATAATCATTCATTTCCTTCAAAGTACTGAATGTTCGAATCTCGGTTCCCACTACATCACACCTCATCACTTCTCTTTACATTTTCCGATTCGATTCCCACATTATCTGTTCCGACAGGCCCTGGTGTTTCTGACTTCTCGTATTGGCTCTGTAAAGAAATAAGGCACATCTTGCCATAATAGAATGTGTATATCCTGTCTGGTACGTACTGATTTGATAACTGAAACGGTTTGTCCACATTGCCCACGGGATGAATGCGTTTTCCACCAAGTTCATACAAAATCGAAGTTCGATCCAATTTCAAGCGACATAAGACAGGCTGCAAAAAAGTTCTCCTGTCCATCGCCAATCCGAGACTATTTTTGAGATCCTGACGATGTTGGCAAAGAGAGTGCTTTGGATATCTTCTGCATTTCCTTTGTAATTATTGATAGAAACTTGATTCTATTCTCAACCTTCTTTTTCTGGGCACTTGTGAACTGTTTGAATTTTGGCATCACATCTTCAATAACTGCAATCATCAGATCGCGAAGTCTCTCGTCACTCAGGTTCTTCAGTTCCATTCGTCCGTCCTCATACAGCAAAGTCAACTGCCCTGTTGCGTCAAGGCTCGCTTGAACAACCGTTCCGATTTCTTCCGGAAGAATCGATGTGGAAACCGGCATTGATCGAGTGAACGGTTGCATGAGTTTCAGAAGCGATGCAAAGAACTCAGTCGCCAGCAACTCTTCTTCGGACGTAAGCTCGCTGATTTGACCGATGTCGTCTTGTACGCTCTTAAGCGAATCAACTAGTTCCTGAACGGGTACCTGAGGCTTCTTGTCTGATTTGGAGTCTGCTCTAATCTGAAACCCCACTTTTTCCTCAGAAGTGCTAGTGTCTTCGCTCATTTCGGTCAATCTTTGCTTAGCACTGCTGGAGCAAAAAAGCACTTGTATGTTGCACCGTGCGACGCACATGTTCTCTTCTTGAACCTAAACATTGTCCTTTGTGGGACGAGTGTTGACAAGAGGAGAGAGTATCGCAAGTCTTAATACGTAATATTTATATTTTGTTCCGAAACCTATAGTATCGAAGGGGCGACGCTCTCTTGAGTTATAAGCATCAAGGTCTGAAAGACAATGCAGAGGAGAGTAGAGTACAAGAGGTTACGTCCCTTCGACGCGACAAGTTTAGAGTGACAGTGTCGCTCAACAAAGAGCGTCCAATGTCCAAATCTCCACTCTATGATAAGTATGACATCCGAAAATACGATCTGCATCCAAACTACAGTTTCCAACACCTTGACGACATGATTCCTAAGAATACTCCCGAATACATTGACAGTGGGCAACGCTACGTAGAGAGGATGGTGCGCGCACTCTACTACTTCAAGCAATGTTCATTGATCGGGCCCTCGGGAACAGGCAAGACACACATAGTGTATCTTGTTGCCGAACTTTGCGGATTACCCATATGGGAAGTGAATTGTGGTCTCCAGACATCTTCCTACGACTTGATTGGACGCTTCATAGGTCTAGGAAAGGAAAACTGGATTGACGGATTACTTACACAGTGGCTTAGACGCGGCGGCATCATGTACCTAGACGAAGCAAACATGATGAAACAAGACGTCGCAACGAGACTCAACCCCGTGCTTGATACACGAGGACATCTCGTGTTGAACGAAAAAGACAACGAGGTAGTAGAGAGACACAAGTATGGATACCTAATAATCAGCATGAACCCCTACTCTGCAGAATTCGCAGGAACCAAACCATTGAACGCAGCCATGAGACGAAGAATGGCAGTATGGATAAACTTTGACTATACGAGTGTGGGCGAGAAAATCTCACCTCTTGAGGTTAAGATGCTTTTGAAAAGAGCAAAGGTCGATGAAGATACTGCTTACAAGGTCATTCAGGTTGGTGCGGAGCTACGGAGGCAATACAAAGCCGGCGATCTCCCGTACGGTCCATCTCTTGGTGATCTGATTAACTGGGCCACTATCATTCATGACGGCAACACACCAAATGCCTCTGCTGAAGAAACAATAATCGCTTTGACGAGCGACAACGTTGAAGTGCAGGACGATGTCAGAAGAGTAATTGAATCAGTCTTTCCGAAGTCTCAGTGATCTCTGAATTCCACCTTTCTCAGTGATTTGCTAATGGGCTTTCAAGAGTACGCGTGGACACTCTCCATTCAAAAAGACGATCTCAAAGTAAGAGTTCGCACGGATTCGAATCTTGACCAGCCCAGATTTGCGTTGGATGAAGCAGGGTTCACAATTGAATTCCCAGTTCCACGGATTGTCGACCAAGACAAGATGTCCTACCTAGGGTATGAATTTCCAAGAGACCAAACAGGAAAAGCAAAAGTCGGACGTCTATTCCGGGCTTCCGCTCTTCATTTGACGACCCACACACTTCTCCCAGTATCCAGTGGAAAAATAGCACTGCTAACATCAACTCGATACATGCCGGACAGTTTCGCAGAAGCAACTGTCGGCGATCTCTACGTGAATTCCTACATTTCTGCGCTGTACCCAGATAGACTACCCGATATAGCATATGCCAATTCACTTGCCTTTGCAAACATGAAACCTGTGGAAAGAATTTTCAATCCTGCAACACGCCTCATGGCTGCTCTCCTGGCAAAACTCAATATGGGAACTGTCAAGGGGAGTCTCTCATCAGATGAGGAAAAAACACTGAATCAACTTAACCTAGTTCTAAATGCATTAAAGAAGACCATATTCAATTCACTTTCAGACAAACAGGTTGATCTCGAAGAAGCTTTGACCAAAGCCGCTCGAAAACTGTCCGAAGGCCTTGAACCATATGGTCCATTCTTGGAAGCTCCCTCGTTGCCTTACACCGAGCGAATTAGTCCATGCAGTGTTTTCGTTCAACGCGAAATGCCATCCGAGTCCGAGACAGAAAGCACATTCAGAAAGTCTCTTGAGACTCTCGGTTGCACACGCCCTACCGAAGGATCGATGAACTCGTATTGGAAAAAAGAAATGGACTTTGAAGCTCTCCAGGCTTTTGACTCAGAAATTCACGAGAAAGACCGGGAAGAGAAAATTCTTTCGAAGCTTAATGAATACGTGGCTGGAACGAATTTCAATTCTGTAGATTTTCCAGAGGAAGACTATACACAATACTTGAGGATACGCACCCTTCTTGCAGGGGGCAGTCGGCGATTATTGGACAGTCTGAGAGTTGCTCAGGATGCGTTGGATGAGGACCCTGGAAAAGAAATGGGCCAACTGGATTTGACCGCGGTCATTCAGGCAATCTTGAGCAAAAAACCCGCAACGGACGTTTTCGTCAAAGATGAATATCTAAGTAAGAGCTTTGCTTGGTCGATAATCTTCGACGCCAGCGCCAGCATGAGAGTCAAAGCCGATTTTGCACGGGCATTGGCAATAGTGGTCGCAGAAGCTACAAAAGAACTTCTAATGGATCCTGGTTCGTGGACGCTTTTTGCCTTCAGCGACCGCTTCTATGTATTGAAAGATTCTTCAGAAGCGTACACTCAGAAGGTACGAGCAAGGATCGGAGGACTCAGATTTCAGGGTCTGACCTATATGCCTGATGCGATTCGGGTTGCCGGTCAGATTTTAGCAAAGAGATATGATGAACAACGATTTCTCATAGTAATCTCCGACGGCTGGCCGTACGGTTACTCAAACATGTCTGAGGCCTTGAAAGAGAGTATCGAGACGGTGCAGAAGAAAGGTATTATTGTTCTCGGAATAGGAGTCGAGACGGAAAAAATGGGGGAGTTGTTCAAGTTGAGTTCTCCAGTGTATTCACAGAAGGATCTGATAAAGAGATTCTCTAAGATCTACACTGATTCTTCAGCGATGGCGCTTGAAACGTAGGCGGATGAGTTTTTCTTATCTGCAACGGACCTGAATTTCAGATTCAGATTCTGAAGTCGTAACCATGAAATATATAGTTAATCTAAATCGGAAGCCTCGGTTCCCACGAGAAGGCCGACAGGTGAACATCCGAATGGAACTTGCGATGGAACAAAATGATGACCTCATCAGAGTCTATGACGACAAGAACGAGGTATGGAAATTCGTCAAGAGAGACAAGGGCGCCAGCAGACAGCTGATGATGATAGAGGACACGCTTTCAAGATATGGACTCTTGAAAAACGAGATAAGAGTGTATCTTTATCTTGCGCGCTTTGGAGAGAGAAAAGCTGGAGAAGTAGCAGAATCCATTTCGCTTCACAGAACTGAGACTTACCGAATACTTCGAGATCTAGAAAAGAAGGGTATAGTGTTCTCGGTTTTTGAAAAACCGCTGAAATTCACTGCAGTTCCACTTGACAAGGCAATAGACCTGCTTATAGACGCACAGAAAATGAAGATCCAACTTCTGGAGAAGGAAAAAGCTGGATTGGTCAACATCTGGCAGTCGATGCCACAGCCAAAGGTTGAGAAAGTCAAGAAAGAGATTTTTCAAATACTGGAAGGTGGGCAGCAGATGGTCCTCAAAGCCAACGAACTCTTGGAGAGATCGAAAAGTGAATTTCAGATCTTTGCTCCTAGTGAATACTTGGCACAGTTGTATCACGGTGATTTTACCGACAAGCTCGGAAAACGATTGGGCAGATTGAAAATAACTCTGCTGACTGAAAACTCGCCGAAAAGCAAATTCTTCCTCGAACAGATGAAATGGCCGCATCAGAACTATCGTATAGTAGATGCTCAGAACCTACCTTGTTTCATGATCTCAGACGGCAGAGAACTTTTGATAGCTGTTGAAGAGAGCGACGCATCTGGTGAAGACTCTGACAAGAAAAAATCCAAGACTGTTGCTCTATGGACAAACTACACGGCTTTCGTGTTGACTCTGCAGACGCTTCTAGCGAAATTGCTTGAAACAGGCAAAACAGTGCAGGAAATATATGTAAGACACTCAAACTGACAAATCAGTTCTTAGCTGCTTGCTGTCACCGTCGGCCTTACCTTTTCTCCTTTTCCTCCTGAAATAGGTACTCAAAAAGGCCACAGACAGAACTATTACTATGCTCGCTCCAACTAGCCCGCAGAAAAGTCCATTCGCAAAGTAGCTGTCATTGTGGACTTCAACCTTGATTTTCACGATATAGTAATCGTAGAGGCCACTTCCGATCGAATTTGTCCATCCGACCATGACGAATTCGGACTCAGCGGCTTCGCCAACGTAGTAGGCCTCTTCAAACCTTTCTCTACCTTGGGTACAACTCCACACAACGTTGCCCGCGTCATCAATTTTGAACAGCCAAAAGTCTCTTTCACCTTTGCCAAAAGAGAACGTGAATCCCGCAATTGCGTATCCTCCTGAGTTCAGGCGAATTACATTGTTGGGCATATCGAAATTGTCTCCCCCAAAAGTCCTATTCCACACGAGATTTCCATCCAGATCTGTCTTGACCATTAAGGCGTCAGCATCCCCTCCAGCTGAATGACTGTCACCTACAATCAGATACCCATTCTCTGCTTCTGCCAACGCAATGGCTTTTTCGCTTTCTGACACACCGTACGTTCGGTTCCAGAGCAACGCCCCTTGTTTGTCTATCTTGAAAAGCCAGAATTGATATTTTCCCTCTTCTGTCGAGTTTGTATAGCCCGCAACCATGCAAGAGCCATTTTCAGCTGGGACTATCGCGCGTGCAGCATTGTCTCCAGGTTGGCCATAAGTTCTGTTCCAAATGACTTCTCCGTCCGGGTTTGTCTTGATGACCCAAGCATCTGAGCCATTGGTGTTTGAGGGAAATGTGAGACCAACCGTCACGAAACCGTCAGCGGTCTCCGTGGCAGACAAGAGTCTGTCAACTGTTGGACCTCCAGTCGTTATGTTCCACAGTACGCCTCCTTCTTCATCAATTCTAATGATCATTCCGTCGGAGTCACCTGAAGAAGCAAATGTGTTTCCAACCAAGAGGAAACCATCTTCAGTCTTCAAGACATGTCTGAATTCGCTTCCATTTCTCTCTGGAAAGGTCTTGTTCCAAAGCATGTTTCCATTCGAGTCGACTCTTACTATCCACGCTGTGGGTTCACCTTCGGAAAAGGAAGTTGTGGATCCGACTATCAGGAACCCTCCATCTTTGGTTGGGGCTGCATAGAAGGCTCTGTCGTCACCCTTTCCCCCGTAAGTTCTTTCCCAGATCAATTCAGTTGAAGATTGAACAAGAGAATCTGAGGCAGCTAATGCTGAGACCGAAGTTGTATGTATTGTCCCGTCAGAAGCTGCGAAAGGGTGCGCGAAAGAAAAAACGATGAGAGATAGACAGACGAATGACGCGATTCGCTTCGAAACCATGTGGCTGAAAGACTTGATCAGTCTTCGCTTGGTTTTGCCATTCATTTCTGTTCGGCGCATAATTTGAGTATAGCTGTATTTTACGATTATGTTTGGCAAGTGGAAGGTCGGTTTCCCCATGTTCGCCAGGCTCCCGGCTAGAGTTGGGTGCATGTGGCATTGGCCATGACATATATGCCGCGTAGATCGTTGATTTGTGCCGAAACTCTAACGGGTTCTTGGGAATGTGCCTGGAATGAAATGGCGTATGTACCGTTTCCATAGTCCACTATTGCAGGGTTGTTTTGCCAATCGACTTTCAACCATGATTCATCTGTCTGGTTCTGATAGAAAATGTCTATTCTGCTCGCGAGTGCTGGCCCGTTTTCGTCGTAAACGGTGCATGTGACATTCACGATTTTCTCGCTGCCTCCACCCGTGTACACTCCTTGAATTTGAACAGCCGTGGTTATGTTCGTCTCATAGTCTGAGTGATAGTTTGCTGCGGATGCTGAAACGTTGATAGTGAAACTGACGTATGCGCTTGAGACTCCAGAACCGTCTTCTCCCCAAGAAATCCACAGTCCATCCTCGTAAGGTGAGGAGTTCAGCGGTGCAAATGATAGGTCAAACTCTGCATCGTAAGAATGAGTGTGTAGTACGGCTGCCAGTCTGTTCAAGTTCCTTGTCAGGCTTTCTTTATCTCCGCCGTTTGAGGCGTTTGCCAGAGCGCTTATGAGTGTGTTTTTGGTGCTGAGCGTTACAGCCAGGAAGTCGGAGTTTGCCGTGTTCTGTATGCTCATCGTTTGTTTCTCGGTTTCAAGGACGTAGTAGACTGTTGACATCAAAATCAGGGTAATGATAAGGCCGGTTACTATCAGGGCTTGGCCACGATTTCTTCGGTTGCTACAGTTGTTTCCCATCCTAACTCACAACCGACAATTGTAAGCGAATTATGTATATTCCGTAGTTTCGGCTTTGACTGGCGCAAATGTAATCTACAGAGACGATTTTTGAATTGATTGGGCTTCCGTTGCTGATTGGGATGTCGTTCATGGCAGTGTCGTTTTCATTGAAGACCATGAGGTTGAACCATACGGTGGGAGAGAACGATGATTGTATGCACTTTCTGAGTGTAGCCCAGCTACTGTTTTCTATTAGTCTTGACAAGTAACCATTGTTGTCCAGGGTGAGCAGAACCCGTTGACCCATCGAGATCAGGCCTTGATCACCTGTATCCTTGATGTTGCTTCCTGAGGGTATCAGGGTCAAAACAGAAAGCAGTAGTATTGAAGCAAAGAAGGCTTCTATCACGCGTATTTGTCCTTTGTTGTCTTTGAGAAGCCTCATGGCGTCATGCCTCCGAAGCTCATTGTCAGCTTGTACAATGTGTCCTTGATTATTACCACATGACTGAACACGTAGCTTTCTGAGTTCCTGAGATCTGTGCCAGTCTCGAAAGGAATCTGAGGATAGCTCGTCCATTCAGTGAAAAAGTCCGAGTTATTTTGGCCAGTTACAGCCAGCACGATGGGGCTGTTATCCAGTATCCTTGGTACCGTGCGAGAGGTGTTTGAACTTCCAGTGAGGTTTGTTCGGTAGTCGTACGAGAGTGCGTAGCAATCTTCAAGAGTCGTATTGGAGAATTTTGCGTCGATATTCAAAGTGTAGTTGAGCGGGCTTAAGTCAAGAAAAGTCTTGTTAGGCAAGGGTTCTTGGGAAAGGTGTGCAAAGAGGTGAACGTTGTAGGCAGTCATCATCGAGTTTTGGGTGGCTCTCGCAAAAACCACGAAGGCAGCTGTTCCATTTGATGCGTTTGGCATTTGAAAGCTGACATAGCCTATTCCGTTGGCAGAAGTGTTGCTGTACTCGTCCTGCAAGAAGTCTCTTGCGATTACGTAGCAGTGCAAGAGTGCAGTAATTGGTCCTGAGTCTTGATTGACGGAGACTGTGAAAGTGTACGCCGTAGAGTCTCCTTGACTGCTGTTTGAGGACAATACGAAAGCTATGTTTATGATCTGTGAAATCGATATTCTCATGGCAATGTCTGTCAGTCTTGACGAGTTTAGAATATCTGTGTAAGAGAGGGAGAAGTCGTTTCCCGAGTTTAGCCTGCAGATCTTGTCTAGATCGAGCTCATTCGAACTCGAAGAACTGCTTCTTGCCAACCCGAACTCATCAGGTTTGACGTTCCCGTCTGAACCCCAGTTTGCGGGTTCTCCTGTGTTCGACAATATGTTGTCGGAGATGGCTCTGAGGTAGCTTTCTTCGTTCAGACTTTTCCAACCGTTTATGCGGGTCATCATCGTTCCAGCGACTGAGACTGTTGCTATGATGACAACCGAAACCATCAGTGTGCACGCGAAGAAAGTGTCGATTGAAATCGAGGGCATGTCTTACTCTCCCTAGGCTGTGTGGATTGTGAACGCTCCGGCAAGGAACCATTGTGACAAGACTAATGATATGTATGCTGTTGCGGCCAGCATGGCTGAATGCTTGAAACCAGCTGCAAAGTTGCCTTCACTAATCTTGCCTATGAAGAACCCTGAAATCCAACACTGCAGGACAATGCCGGCTGAGAACATCTTCATTTGATCCTGCATTCCCATGACGGCTACGGCTGAAAGACTCGAACTTACGACTGTCGTCATAAGATACGTCGTCAAAGCCACTATTGTCGTCGTCACCGCAATGAGTACACTCCAAACGAAAGCAAGTATTATGTAGGGTTTCAGCAGTTGACGCCTGTTGATCTGCAACTCGCGTTCCTTTTCGCTATATTCTGCGAGTATTTCCAATGCTTGAGTTGAGTTGCCGCCGATTTCGATGGTTTCGACCATCATTGCGAAGTTCACCACCACAAACCAGCTTCGGATTTTTTGGCGGATGTTTTCAAAGGTTTTCCTAAGTGGGACCCCCCATTCGATCTGGCTTTGAATCAGCTCCAGAAATCGTGAGAAGTATCCGTAGTCCTTGCGTTTCGTTGCCTGCACTATGCTTTTTTCGGGTGACAGTCCAATTTTCTGTGATTCGGTGACTTCTCGAATGAAACTTGGAATGGCATCTTCAGCATTGTAGTTTACCTTGGAAACTCTGTAGTACATGATTGCTGGAGGCAAAGAGATTGCGGTTAATCCTATCGTGAATAACTCGGCTATTCCGATTGGTCTCACAATTTCGGATAAACTCGGAACTGTTACGATTACTGTCAGCACGGCACCAATTCCTATTAGGAGTATCAAAGCTCGTTTGTAGATGTCCTTGAGATTTTCGAAGGCGCTTCTCTGCATGTTATGGGCTATGAGAATAAACACTAAGGACAACACCGGCATGAGCAGAAAAGCGACGAGATATGCAAACGTAGGTGAAAAGGACATTGAAGTTTGGGCCAGAATTTGCATCGTGTTTGACGCGGAGAAAACGACGAAGAGTATGTAGGCGCACAACACAACGATAAGCATGACAGAATAAGCCTCAACCAGAGTCGCAATCTTCTCTATTGAACGTGTCATGGATATGTTGCGAATCTCAAAGATTGATTTGAGTTCGCTGCGCATGTAGTCCACTATTCTTCCTCCGCTTCTCACGGAAGAAACAAAGCCGCCAAGGAAGTTGCGGTAGGCTTTCGAGTTGGTCTTCTCGCCTCTCTGAGACATTACAGTCAGAGGATCTTTGCCCAACACCTCGACTTGCCTCACGACTTCATCTGCTTCCTTCTTGAAGAATGGAAGGAAACTCAGCTTACGTATCCTTTTCCAACTGTCATACGGCGATATACCGCAGGCTGCCATCAACGTGAATATCATAACGACAAATGGCAACTCGTGCTCGACTTTTTCTTTTTCTTCGCTCGCGGCTCTAGTCAATGACCTGAGGAGTTTCCCGAAAAGTCCGCTGAGTATTGACACTATTATATCACTCCTCCGTTGCTTCCTTGTTAAGCATGTCTGGCACATTGAGGGAGTTAGTCAAAGCCTTGTGTACGCTCCTGAAATCCCGCAGGTTCTTTTCAACCATTTTCAAAAGTATCTGTTTTCGCTTCTCAACCTCTTGCAGTATAACGCTTGTTGGGATGTTAAGGTTCTTGGCAATCTTCGCCAGCAAATAGCTCTGGTCCAGGTTCTGTTGGAAAGCATCGACTGAAGCGTTCCAAGAGAAGACGTCGTGTATTCCGCTTGCTGCATCCAGTTCTGATATTCTGACGAATTTTCTTGTTGAGACTTTTCGTTCGAGGGATACGAAGTCTGGAACCTTGACTTGTTTGACCACGATGACGGCCTTCATCAGGGGGATTATGGAAGCCGGTATGTTCATTGGTGGTTGGGTCAGACGTTGGACGGCTGTGTCAACATCTTCTGCGTGCATTGTGCAGAGTCCGCCGTGACCAGTGGCCAAAGCTTGGAAGAGCACGTAGGCTTCTTCTCCTCTGACTTCGCCTACAAGGATTAGGGCAGGTCGATGTCTGACCGCTGACTTGATGAGGTCGTAGAGTGTTACTTCTCCTTCGCTATCTCCGCCGAAACCGGGTCGTGCTATGGTTGAAACCCAGTTTTCCTGTGGCAGGTTTATTTCAGCTACTTCTTCTACTGATATTATCTTGAAATCAGGTTTTATCAAGCATGCTATGGCGTTTAACGCCGTTGTTTTTCCAGCTCCTGTGGGACCTACAATCATGACTGAAATCTTGTTTTCCATCAAAATCCATAGGTAGGCTGCCATCGTTTCGTCGATGGTCTCGTTCATGACTAGGTCGACTATCGTTATTGGGTCTTCTCTGAATTTTCTGATCGTGAAGCTCGTTCCAGCTGGTGTTGTTTCCTTGCCGAATGACACGGCAAGTCTATGTTTTCCTGGGAGCGTCAGGTCAACTATAGGATGAGCTATGCTGACGTGTTTCCCTTGTCTATGCACTATTCTGGTTATGAAGTCGTCCAGTTCTTCTTCATCTTCAATGGCGATGTTTGTGCGGATGTTCTCGTATTTTCTGTGCCACAAATAGATTGGCTTGTTCACGCCTAGACAGCTGATGTCTTCAATGAACGGATCTGCCATCAGCCCATCTATCTTGCCGTATCTGATCAGGTCTCTTTCAAGATAGTACAGTATCTTTCGCTTGCCAACTTCACTGATTCCTTCAAGGATTTTCTCGTGGTTTTCCATTATTTCAGGAAGTTGTCTGTGAAATGATTCTGTGAGCGTTTCATCGGTCATCGGTGCTCTCAGCTCGTACTCCAAGATGTTCTTTAGTCTCTTGTAGGTGTCTCTTTCTTCTTTTGTCATGGCAAGTTCATCTACGACGTATAGGTAGCTGGCTTCGCTTTCATCCTGGAATATCCAAGCGTAGGAGAAAGGGGGTCTCAAGGGGTAGCTTTCTACTTGAGTATAGCCTTCGGGGACTCGACTTCCCTGAATGCCCAGATATCCTATCAAGTCCTCTTCGGAAGTCTCTTCCTTCTGTTCAACTTGCTCTTTCTTCTTCCCAAATTTCATTTCAACTACCTCCAGAAATTTCCAGATAGGTTACAGAACCTTGGTAACATTTCAAAACCGGCATCCCAGCACCGCTTGCATAGGCTCCAGAAGCAGAGACCAGTGAAGGTATGTATGTTCGCTGTCCGCTTGGTTGTGGAGACACTCCGAAGCCGATTTCAACCCAGCTTCTTAACGAATCATTGTCCAGTCGAAGCCAGTATCTTTGATTTCCTACAGCGTAAGGTATGTTTAGAATGGCTTTTGCCGTCAGGTTGTTAGTCTTCGTCGACGATACGAGCTCAAAGCTTCTTATGGCAACATAGTCTGCTATGTTTTTCAACTCCTGCAAGTCTGCTTCGTTCTTCACGTTGATTGTAGACAGACTTGAGGCGCCGATGAGAAGCGCTCCTACTATCATGCAGGCAAAGAGAGTGTAGACGTAACTCGGGATTATCGAAGGCAAAGTCTTACCTCACCCACCTTTCGATCTGAACTTTGCACAGAACCAATTCGACGTTGACTATCGCCCCGTAACTGGTGCTTGAAATCGGAACGGGAACTTGCCCGCTGAATTCGCCTACGCTTGCCGTGACAATCAGTGGGCCAGGCTGATAATTTACGTCGTAGGATGTGACCGAGTTCACTGTGGATTCGCACGTTATTCTCAATGGGACTCTTCCCATGAGTTCGATTGTTTGAGAAGAATTCAGACTCACAACGTAGATGCGCACGTTGTTCACTGTTTTGTTTCCTTCAGTTCCGGTGGCCACATACGACACTATTGGGCGGTATTGAAGTAGGATTTCAGCATGTTGGACGCCCTTTCGGATGTATAATTGGGTCATACTGTAACCGCTCTGGTTCAGTACGGCTCGGTTGTCTCCTTTCAGAAAGAGTCCTGTATCGGCTGTTTCTGAATATGGAAGTTCATATACGACGCATCCGGCTGTGTCGTTGAAGACTGTTGAATAGATGCTGTTGTTGTCTGTTATGTTGATTGACAATTGGTTGACGGATGGCTCTACGTTCAGTTGTCCGCCGCAGTCGCTGAAGTCGAATGTTCGCGAAGAAGTTGACTGCCATAGAACGGATGACAAGTCTTCGTCAAGGCTCATCATGTTTTCCCGCGCCAAAGAAACCTTTATTGATTGACTCTTGGCGCTGATTCTTTCAACCGCGAAGTAATACGTGACGGCCACCATAAACAATGTTGACACGAAAAGAATCAGAAAAGTGACTGGAATAGCCAAAGCTTTCCTTGAATGATAGAGTCTTCCGATCTTACGGATGAGCGAGCTTGATTTCAAGTTGTTGCCTTCTTTCCAGTCGTTTTTTCCTCAAAGAATTAGTTCTGTCGTATGAAGTATGAGAACATGTGTG
>CAZHZB010000008.1:0-17857 GCA_964537045.1 uncultured Candidatus Bathyarchaeia archaeon
TGCAGAAACCTTGTGCCATCTCGATGCTCTCAGCAACAAGAGAATGGCAACGGACTGGGTTGCCAAGACATAGACCAAGGCAACTACAAAGGGCAAGCCGAACTGTATCAGCAACCCGTAGACAAACCCGCTGATCAGCAAGCCCGCGCCATAAGCTATATGGAAAATGCCATAGGCTGTACCTCTAGAAGACACTGGCGCAAGCTGAGAGACTGCCGCACGATAGATCGATTCCTGCATGCCAAGTACTAGACCGAAAAAGGCAGCGGCAATGATGAGCAATTCTAAGCCAGAATTGAACATAGCGAACAATGGAGCCACAATTGAAAGCACAAACGGTAGCACGAGGAATTTGATGCCGAACTTGTCAAACGCGTAGCCCGACAGTAGTGCAGCTGGGGCATCGACACCCTGAATCAGCACAAATACCAAAGGAACGATCCAATCCAGATGCGCGGGGCTCACTATTTCTGAAACTTTGAAAAGTATCAGGGTGTACGGAATCAGCCCGACCGTATTGATGAGCACAGCGAAAGTGTACAAGTAGAACGGTCGAGTCATTTTTTCATTCTTCTGCCCTTCTTCAAGACGGGCTGGGAGGGGAACGGATGTCGTTCTCTTGTACGTGTAGATCAGAAAAATCAGCATCAGGCCGAAAGGCACCGCCAAGAAACCGAATGTGAACCGGTAATTGTTGCTGGTGGAAAGCATGATAAGCGCAACGATTGCCGGTCCAAGGACTGCTCCAACTTGATCAAGCAATTCATGAAAGCCAAAAGCTCTTCCGGCGCCAACTTCCTTGCCGATGACTGATAGAACAGTGTCACGAGACGGAGATCTCAACGCCTTTCCTATTCTCTCGATCAACACCAGCAGAATGGCAATTTCCAATCCTGAGAATCCTATGAGCGGAATTGAGAAGATCAAGCCATAGCCCAGAAATATGAAGAACCAGTATGAACGCGTCGCATCCACCAGAACTCCGCTGACCAATCTCAAAGCGTATCCTATGAAATCGCCAAGTCCACCAATTACTCCTACGATGACACTTGTGGCTCCCAAGTAGGCGAAATAGTCGGGCACCAAGCCTCTTGATCCTTCGTAAACCATGTCCCCAAACATACTTACAATGCCGAAGGAGAGAATCGCGAGGTACGTTGCTCTGCGGCGCTTTGAAACCTCTTCAGCCGTCAATTGCTTTCACCAACGCTTGTTGCCACTAAATGAGCACGTTAATATTCGACTTATTTGGTTTATAGCTGTACCTTACAAACATCAGATAGAGAGTAGGAGCGAAAGCTTTTATTGAGGTTCAAAACTTAGTTTGCCAATGTTCAGGAAAGATGATTCACAATGAGTTTGAAGAAGGATGATTTCATAGTCATAGAATATGTCGCCAAAGTAAAGGAGACGGGAGAAGTCTTCGATACAACCAACGAAGAGATTGCCAAGAAAGAGCATCTCTTCAAAGAAGGCGACATTTTCGAATCAAAGCTGGTCGCGATAGGCGAAGGATGGGTTCTGAAAGCCTTGGACGAAAGTCTAACAACGCTGGAGGTAGGTAAGCCATCAGTAGTGGAGATTTCTCCAGACAAGGCGTTCGGCGAAAGAGACCCCGAGAAGGTCAAGCGGGTCGCTCTCAGACAACTCTTGTCCAAGGATATCAATCCAAGCGTCGGAATGCGAATTGAGTACGGCGGCAAGAACGCCACAGTCCGATCGATCGGTGCTGGACGAGTACTGCTTGACTTCAACCCTCCACTTGCAGGAAAGACCCTCGTTTACGAGGTCACGGTCAAGAAAAAGCTGGAGACCGTTGAAGAAAAGACTGCCGCGCTTATTCACAGGAGGATTCCCGCTGTGGAGGAGAGCAAATTCGAATTCACGACGAAAGCGCACATCGTCAGCATTGAAATGCCTGAAGAAGCGTTCTACATTGAAGGTATTCAAATCGCGAAAAGAGGTCTAGCGATGGACATACCCAGATTCTTACCAGAAACTACTGCGGTGAAATTCACAGAAACATACAAGGCCGAGCCGAAGAAGACGGAAGCCAAGACTGAGGCAAAAGTTGAAAAGGAAGAGAAACCCGCGGCTGAAGCTCAAACAAAAACCTAGTTGAAATCCTCAAACTACCTCTGTTACTTCCGCAAGATGCTCGTAAGCCTTGCGATCCAGACTCAGTTTGTTCAGTATTGTAAACCTTTCAGGTCTCATCTTGGCGGCAAGTTCCAAAGCTGTTATGATGTCCTCTCTCTCTACACCAAGCTCATGAGCATTCGTGGGAGCGCCGAGCTTCTGGATTGCCTCCTTTATTCGCTTCCAGTTGGAACCGTGCAAATAGGCCATCATTATCGTTCCGACACCGCAACGCTCACCGTGCATTGCGTGGTTTGGTTTGACCATTTCAAGCGCGTGACCAAAAAGATGCTCCGAACCGCTGCATGGACGGCTACTCCCAGCGATACTCATCGATACCCCGCAACTTATCAAAGCCTCAATAAGAATTCGCAACCCGTCCTCATTGCCTTCATTCATCAATTGGACATTTTGCATAGCATGTTTCGCGCTCATCAAGGCAAGGCTCGCAGCATATCCTCCGTAGTATTCCTTCTTCTCCTCATACGCCAACTTCCAGTCCTTGACTGCCGTGAACTTGGCAATGACATCTTCATATCCGCTAACTGCAAATCGCCATGGAGCACGCAAAATGATGTTGGTGTCAGCTATTATCGCCAGAGGGGCCTGCGCCATTATCGAGTAGGGCTTCTCGAAGCCCCTGACTGAGGACACCGGGCTGGCTATTCCGTCATGAGAAGCCGTTGTTGGAACACTGATGAACGGGATTTCGGAACGTCCAGAACTACACTTTGCAACGTCTATCTTTGTCCCGCCACCGACTCCGAACACAATTTCAGGTTTCGAAACCCTGATCTTGTCTTCGACGCATTGGACATCCTTAACCGTTGCAGATTCAACCAGTAGCGTGTCAACGGACATTCCGTCTTTTTCAAGCAGTTCTCTGACGTATTTTCCGGCAATGTTGTTTGTATTGGAACCTGCGACTATCAGAGCAGATCGCGAGAATCCTAGCCTTCTAGTAATCTCTGAAACTCTGTCTATTACGCCGTTACCAACAATTACTTCTCGAGGAAGCTGCATGCGATGATGTTTCAGATTCACGATAACCACGTTTCGAACGGTCTCTTCTTCCGTAGCGATGTGTTGTTGAAACTTAAAAAGGGTTGCTTGTCGTTGAACATCACTTGCCATTTTTCTGGCAAATAGTCATGACTATAGTGTGACGATAATCCGCGCATGATGCTTGCCATGTTCTTCTTTGAAGGGCGTATGTATTGCTTAGGGATCAGCGCGCTCCAGATACCTGAAGGAGAAGGGCTTCACAATTAGATCTGGACGGTTCATGCTCAGTATGAAACTCTGTGCGTCCTTCAGATTAGGTTGCCAGTCCTGTCTCAGAGTGGTGATAAGCTTCGAAAAGCTTGCATAATTCTTGTGCACAGAAATGAGTATGCTGTTCATACTCAAGCCCTCTCCATCGGCAGCGAAAACGATGTTCGGTTGTTTTTTTGCCCATTCTCGCGCCTTTTCCAGCGACTCTGGTTTTGCTTCGGTGAATGCCAGAAAAGTGAAGGCCAGAATCTCGAAACCCATCTTCGCAAGGTTAGGTACAACCGTGTACTCTTGAACGAGCCCTTCAGCTTCTAGGCGTGTTCTCTTTCGAGTTATCGTAGGCTGAGATATTTTGAGAACTTTGGCAAGCTGTCTGTCGCTTCTTCGTGCTCCCTTTATCAATTCGTGCAAAAGTCTAAGCTTTTCTTTTTCTTTCTCACTCATACCTCGAACTCCTTTATACCTTTCATAAATCAAGACTAATAATTCTTGTGTTTGAACCACTTTATCAACGTTCTTATCGCTGTAGTATCCATTCCAAATATGCAGCTCTAATCAAAGGTCCGGTCTTCTGCACTGTCTTTTAAGCAAACATAACCTCTTTCTTGGTCAAATCTGAATGCAACTAGTGTTCGGAGTTGTTAAGCTATCTTGCAAAATTCTGAGCGCAATATTAATAAATGTCTTGAGAATGATAACATGATGCTGCTTCCTTGAGAAGTAATTCCCTAACAGATTTGAGTTTTGGGTGACAAATACCATGGTAAACAGTGATGTCGTAAATCAATTGACGCTGAAAGGAACAACAACCGTAGGTGTTGTCTGCAAAGACGGAGTGATTCTTGCCTCAGACACACGTGTTACGATGGGTTTCTACGTAGCTCACAAACAAGGAAAGAAAGTCTACCAGATAGACGATCATTTGGCCATGACCATCGCAGGAAGCGTTGCTGACGCACAGAGAGCCGTCGACATACTGACTACTAACGCGAAACTGTACAGGATTGAACTGGGCAGACCTTTACCAGTCAGTTCTGCTGCAAGACTGCTTGCGAATCTCTTGTTCTCAGCAAGGTATGTTCCATTGCTTGCGCAGGTTCTGGTGGGCGGCGTAGATGACACAGGACCACACGTTTTCTCAATAGACCCGTTCGGCAGTCTCACAGAAGAAAAATATGTCTCCACGGGTTCGGGCTCGCCTGTGGCATATGGAATCTTGGAGGACAAGTTCAAAGAGGGAGCCCACTTGAAAGAAATGCTCCCGATAATAGCAAAAGCCGTGAACGCTGCGATGAAACGTGACTCCGCAAGCGGAGACAGCTTCAATATTGCAGTAATTGACTCCAAAGGGTACAGAGAACTGAGTGACAAAGAAAAGAAACAGCTTCTAGCCGATTGAGGAAGTAGATAGTGTCTCCGAATTCTAATAGAGAGAAGATCGAAATCAGCCAATACATTCTGGAACATGTTCCAAAAGAGGCTGAAGTGACCCGAATCGAGTATGAAGGTTCAACACTGGCCGTTTACACAAAACGACCTGAAATTCTTGTTGAGCAAAGCAGTGTAGTCGCTAACATAGTGAATGTCATACGGAAGAGAATTGTCATTCGTTCAGATCCTTCCGTAAGACTTCAGGAAGTTGAAGCTGAAAAAATAGCTCGGGATATAGTGCCGGCTGAGGCTGAAGTGACTGACATAAATTTCGATCCGAGTCTCGGCGAGATAATAATTGATGCGAAGAAGCCAGGACTTGTTATTGGCAAAAACGGAGCGGTACTGCAGGAAATTATCAGGCAGACGAAATGGCGCCCACACGTCCTCAGGAGTCCCCCACTCAAATCCAAAATAGTAACGCACATGCGGCACTACCTCCACTCTGAAAGCAAAGAAAGAGAGCGTGTGCTTCGCACGATTGGCGAAAGAATATTCAGACCCAAGGCTTTCGAAGTCGGCGATGTACGAATCACTGCACTTGGAGGCGTGCAAGAAGTAGGAAGATCGGCATTCCTACTTCAGACTCGTGAAAGTAACGTCCTGCTTGACTGCGGCGTCAACCCTGGCTCATCCAGGCCTTTTGAGGCTTTTCCAAGGTTCGACAATCCAGCGTTTGAACTTGAATCTTTGGACGCGGTTATTATAAGTCACTCTCACCTTGACCATTGCGGCTTGGTGCCCTTTCTGTACAAGTACGGTTATGACGGGCCTGTCTACTGTTCAGCTCCAACCTCCAACTTGATGACGCTTCTACAACTTGACTACTTGGACGTGGCCGGAAAACAGGGCACAACTCCCTTCTACGATCAGAAGGACGTCAGAGAGTGTGTTCTACACACGCTTCCATTGAGGTACGGAGTTGTCACTGACATAGCACCAGACGTTAGGCTGACTCTTCATAACGCTGGGCACATACTCGGTTCGTCAATGGTACACCTTCATGTAGGAGAAGGCTTGCATAACGTCGTTTACACTGGTGACTACAAGTATTCAAGAACAATGTTGCTTGAAGCAGCAACAACCGAGTTTCCGAGAGTTGAAACGGTCATCACGGAAAGCACTTATGGCGGTCCAGATGACGTAATGCCCTCTCGCGTTGAAGCCGAAGAACGCTTAACCTCGATTGTGAATCAAACCCTCGAGCGTAAAGGCAAGGTTTTGATCCCAGTTCCAGCGGTGGGCAGAGCTCAGGAAATAATGCTGATCCTCGACGGATATATGAAACGTGGCCTGATGAAAGAAGTGCCGGTGTTCATAGAAGGCATGATTTCAGAAGCGACAGCGATTCACACAGCCTTTCCCGAGTACCTTGGTCGAGAAGTCCGTAACAGCATACTTCACGACGGCATAAACCCGTTTCAGTCCGACTATTTCACGATAGTTGAGCATCCGAGCGTGCGACAGGAAATAATAGACGGTCAACCCTGCATCATAATGGCAACTTCAGGGATGCTTGAAGGCGGTCCAGTGATAGAGTACTTCAAGAGCCTAGCCGATAACGAGAACAACACGATTGTGTTTGTCAGCTACCAAATCGAAGGCACAATGGGCAGGAGAGTTCAAAAAGGACTGAATGAAGTCATGCTGATGACGGCCGAAGGGAAGATGGACGTTGTAAAAGTCAGATTGCGAGTTGATTCGATAGAGGGTTTCTCAGGGCACTCAGATAGGCGGCAGATATTCAACTACGTAACCCATCTCAGGCCAAAGCCAGAAAGAGTCGTTGTCTGCCACGGTGAAAGAGTCAAATGTCTGAGTATGGCAAACTTCATTGAAAGAAGATGTGAAATCAGGTCTTTTGCTCCTGCACTCATGGAGACTTTCAGGCTGCTGTAGGAATAGGCTCGTTTGAAACTGGTACTTTTTCGCGCCAGACCTTCACGCTAGGCGGACAGATGACAACGCGTTCTTCACCCAGCCTTGCAATGTCTCCGCCGATAGACTCGGAAAACTCGCACAACTCGTTTACAGCACGCTTGACGTCATCTATACTCTTGTTTGCCAAAGGAGTTATTCTCAAAATCAGTATGTTGCCGGACTTGACTTCAGTCTTTATTGATTCCAGGTCAGCTAAGTCTCGAAGAGGCATCGCCTTCAGGTAAACTTTGCCAGAACCACCTTTGACTTCGGTTTCCTTCTCCTCCTTCTTGGGTTTGCGAAGTATACCTAGTCCCGGCAAGTTTCTCCTCTCATACATTCCTATCGGACGTTCGAGAGTTTAAGTTTTTCTTATTTCTCTTTAGGAATGGTAATAGAGCTGGAACTATTAAAACGTTCTATGAATCACCATAGCGGGGGCTCGCCGGCTTGTCCATGGAACCGATTTCTTTGATGGTGTTCCATGTCTTGTCTCCTACGTGATGCAGGTTCTTGATTACGACTCCTTGCCTGATATTTCGCATTTCTTCCGCTTCGTAGAGAGTTTCACCTACAGCAATGGGTTTGCCGTAGCGCTCGTCAACAACGTATATGATGCTGTTTTTCTCAAACTGCCCTTCGAGGCGTCTGATCCCAGGGGCCATTACGTTTGCACCTTTGCACACGAAGGGAATTGCTCCCATGTCCACTACTGCTTTCGGTGCCAAGTGAAAGTACTCTTCAAACTTCAAGGTAGGACATATGCTTCCAGCAGTCTTGAAAAGCATGGGTTTTCCGTTTATGATAACAACTTCCATAGTCTCAGTTTCCAAAACTTCAATGTTCGTTTCGCCTTTGAACAATTGTCCTAGATCGACTTTGAGTCTTTCTTCTGCCACTTGCAGGATGGCTTTCGCTTCTTTTGCTTTCAGAAAATACCGTCTTCCTTTTTCTGGCATTTTCCATACCACTTAGATAGGTTTAAATGTTAAGGTTTAAGTATAAAGGCATAACAGTTTGGGTTTGAGGGTCAAACAAAATGAGCGAAATGACAACTGAAATCCTTGAACAAAACCTCGGCAAAACAGTGCTAGTACGGTTGAAAGGTGGAAAGAGCCTTCGTGGTAAACTCAAAGGTTTCGATCAACACCTAAACTTGGTTCTAGAGGAGACTGAAGATACAACGACCTCGGAAAATGTCAGGAAACTCGGAGTCATAATCGTCCGAGGAGACAACGTGGTTCTGATCTCTCCGCCTCCAAGGTGACAGTATTGGGAAAAGGTACACCCTCATTTGGCAAACGCCAGGGAAAAACTGTTCATATAAAGTGCAGGCGATGCGGCAGAAGATCTTATAACGTTACGAAGAAAAGATGTTCAGCCTGCGGTTATGGAGATACAACATTCATCAAATCATACGCGTGGCGCGTAAAGACCCTGCACAGGGTAAGAATTCGATAGTCGCCGTTTTTGCCTACTGTGTTGATTGGTAGTAACCCTTATCAACTTTGACGAATATCAATGGGCCCTTGCTCTGAATCAGTTCTCTTGTCTTTCTCAAAGCGTTGTTGACCACGTTAATGATTTGCTCTTTGTCGTCTGCATACTGCTTCTTGTCATCGCCCAATTCCATTTTCAGCAAGTTCTCAGCAAGGATTGAAGTTCCGCATATTTCACCATTTTTGATCAGAGTTGATATGACGACGTCTTCAATTTCACGGCGATTTGAAAGACTTGACCAGATTGGTTCAGCGTTCTTGAGAATCCTGGTCACGTTGTTCCATCTTTTTGAATTCTCGTTGCCGATCAGAAGCTTGACACGTTCTTCCCACTTTTTCAGCCAGATCCCAGTCCAAACACTCAAAAATTCCTCAAGCTCTTGTGGGTCTTCCTTGAATATCTTTTCCAGTCTTTCGACAACCTCGCAATTGTTCGCGTCTCTTCCAACGAGATCCCAATGGATCTTCAGATAGTTGGTCAAGTCTTGACATGCTATCTGGAGTACCTTGCGATCCGCTGATAAAACGTCAATAAGGGGATTCTTTTCAAGAAATTTCTCCGACATCAGTGTCTCTATGAAGTTCACAGGTACTCCTTCTCGAATCCTTCTCCAACATAGACTAGTCCCTTGAGATTTTAATAAGCCTTATTCATAGTTGGTTCTATAACACTGTTCACTAATTTCCAGCTATATTTCCCTTCTAGATATATTTCAAAACACTATTCTGGCGTTATTCAAGAAAATCTGGCAGGTCCATGACGTTTGCGAGAATTAGGTCAGGATTTGCCCTTTGAAGTTCTTCACGAGAGAAAATCCCAGAAAAAACCGCCACCGTTCTTGCGCCAGCGTTCTTTCCAGCTTCTATGTCCGTAATCGAATCTCCAACCACCATGCAGTTCGTTATGCTCACGCCCAGTTCCCTTGAACACTTGAAAATCGTTTCAGGGGAAGGTTTTGGGCTCGCGGTATCGACTCCAGTGATTATCACTTCAAAATACTTGCTCAAACCAAACCTCTCCAGTTGTTTTACAACCTCGCTCTTGGGAACACGTCGTCTCGTGGTCAACGCAAGCCTAGCCTTCATCAAAAGTTCCTCAAGAGCATCGGCCACATGAGGAAAAGGCTTTGATCTAATGGCCGTTGCTGCATAGTAGGCCTTGAGATACACTTCACAGAAACTATCAACGTCGATTCCCTGTGTCAAGTCATCGAGCGGCACCCCGAGTTCGAACCTCTTGGGGATTTCAAATGCAGCTTTCTGCTCCAGCAGTTTTTGCCCAAAAGCTGAAAAAGTTTCCATCGCAGCATCCAGATAAGCTTCCTTCGAATCCACTATTGTTCCATCCAAATCCAAGATTATTCCGTCAACGTGAAACTTCGGGCTGTTCATGCTTCATTCCTTTCTGGGTGTATGGTGATATCCTGATTTCCTTCGATAGGTTTTTATTTGCGGTTACTTGTCTAAGGTAAATACCCGATAAATCCGTTTGGGCGCAGTAAGTTCAGGAATGATGTCGATGGTTAGAAAAGCGCGAATACGGCTTACAAGCACAGACTACACGAAACTCGAAGAAGTATGTGAGGAGCTGAAAGTCATTGCCCAGAAAACAGGAGTCAAGATTGATGGTCCTGTTCCATTGCCTACCAAACGGTTAAGAGTGCCAGTTTTAAAATCGCCTTGCGGTGAGGGAACTTCAACTTGGGACAGATGGGAGATGCGAATTCACAAACGCTTGATCGACATCGACGCGGAGGAGCGTGTCATGCGTCGAATCATGCGAATCAGAGTTCCAGAAGAAGTCCACGTCACAATAGAACTCATGTAATTACAGTTTCATTCAGCTCAGCCTAGTGTTTTTGAAGCGCAACGATTTTGCACAATTGCAGTATTCTATCGTTCGTGGGGCAAGAAATAATCAAAGCAAAAGCTACAAGTAACAGTCCTACAGAGATTGAGACACGAGAGTGGCGCTATTCAAGATGCAAGCTGCACCGCAGACGTGGAGAGGGAGAAGATGAGGGGTTTCAGCTTTGTTCATGCTGCTGACTTGCATCTGGGATATTCGCAGTACGGTCTAGAGGTAAGACGCCAAGATTTCGACAATGCTTTCAGAGAATTGGTTGACAAAACCATCGAGTTGAAGCCCGATTTTATGATTATCGCTGGAGACCTTTTCCATCAAGCTCGTCCGTCAAACGTGACATTGGAAAACGCGATACGTAACTTCGGAAGACTTCGTGAAGCAGGAATTCCCGTTCTTACAGTTGACGGGTCACACGATTCAGCACCCAACAACATAACAGGAACAATACTGAACCCTCTGGACAGTGCCGGACTGATCTATCACTTGCCGAGACATGAAGGAGCTTGCTGGCAAAAACCCGGCTGCTGCTATGTCTACGGCGTTCCGAATTACAGGACGAGGCACAAGACTGAAGAAATGCTTCCCGAGTTTCTGGCACGAAACAAACCGGAACCTGACCGGTCAATCTTCAGCATCTTCGTTCTTCACATGGCTTTGGACTTGCCGAATATCAAACCTCCATACATGGAAGCCGAGGCTCCGCCCGAACTCATTCCTGAAGGTTTCGACTACTACGCTGCAGGCCATGTTCACAAGCCGTACGTAAGCAAGTTCAAGACTGGAACATTGGTCTACAGCGGATGCACTGAAACCACTGACTATGTTGAAGCCAAGGCGGAGAAGGGGTTCTACCATGTCAAAGTTGACGAAAAGAAGAATATCACTACACATTTTGTGAACTTCGAGACGGTCCGCAAGTTTGTCGTACTGGAACAGGATTTCACCGGGATAAGTCCTTCCAAAATCACAGAGCATTCAGTTCAACTTGTGAAAGGATCAGATGATGACGGTGTTGTCATCGTTCCGGTAATCAAGGGCACTTTGCCGGCCGAAGCTAGCCGCACGGAAGTCGACGTCTCCAAGATCAGATCAGCTGCGGAGAAAGCCCTGCTTGTTCATCCCATTATCCAATTGCGTGAAAGCGAAGTCTCAGACGAGGTAGTTCGATCGATATTCGAAAGCAAGTTCACCGATCTGAGAACGAAAGCTTTCGAATATTTCCTGAAGATCTTTTCCGAACGGTACAATGTGGCTGAAGCAGAAAGAACGGCCCGGGCTGCTGTGAGTCTTGTTGAATCTTTGGTCAAGAAAGAGGAAGACAAAGTGAGACAGACGATCGAGGAGCTGCTGTAATGAAGATTGAGATCGTGCAACTTGAAAACATTCGGTCGCACGTTAAGTCGACTATTCCTTTTGCCCGAGGCTTCAATTGCCTGGTTGGAGGTTTGGGATGCGGCAAATCAAGCATCCTATATTCAATAGATTTCGCCTTGTTCGGAGACCCCATCGGTAGAAGTTTCGATTACTTGTTACGTGAGGACGCAGCGTCAGGAAAGGTGACCGTTCAATTCTCACATAATGGTAAAACCTACACTATTTCAAGAGGATTGAGGAGACGCGGAAAGGGCATAAACCAAGAACCTGATGAGCTGAAGCTTTTCGAAGAAGAGACTCTCGTGTCCAGCAGCAGGAATGAGGCCGTCGCTGAGCAGCTCAAAGCGATTACCGGCTTGGACAAAGAACTATTCCGCGAGATCGTGTGGGTTAGGCAAGAACATCTGAAGGAATTCTTAGACGTCGCACCACGAGAGAGACAACGCCGACTCGACGATCTTTTTGGTCTGTCAGATTATGAGACTGCTTGGGCAGGTCTTGCAGGCTACCAGAAAGAGTACGAGGGTGAAAAGAGGGCCTTCGAAAGAGACTCTGATGTCGCTGGAATGGAGAAGCTTGGCGTGGAATACGGCAAGGTTGCCGAAGAATTCTCGCTCGCTGAAATCGAGATTCAGGATGCGACAAAGAGTGTTGTTTCAGCAAAGAAGACGTTAGAAGAAGCCGAACTGCGACTCAAGCAACTAGAAGATGTCAGAACGCAGAATGAGAAACTCAGACATAGAGAAGCAGAAATCCGAGCTGGACTAGTGAGTCTTCAGGAAAGTAACGCTTCGGCACGTCGTGAAATCGAAAACAAGAAGGGCACAATTGGAAATCTGAAAAAGCGCCTTGGCGTTTTTGAGGCTCAGGCTGAGTCGCATTACGCAGATCTCAAGGAAGCTGGCGTAGAGATAGACCAGTCCTTTGAAGGACTGAAAAGAAGTATAGCGGCTTTCGATGACCAGATAGCCGAGCTGAGAGGTGAACTAGAGGCAAACCGGGGGAATCTGGAAGCGGACAAGAAGAGAATGTCTTCCCTGGCAGAACAGAATATCTGTCCCTTGTGCTCGCAGGATTTGTCCTTGGAATACAAGACTGCACTTGTGAACCGACTCGATGGGGAAAACGGAAAGCGTCAAGAAAAGATAGATCGGCTCACAGTCGAAACGTCTGAGTTGCAGAAACAGCGCAGCAAGGCGGCCACTTCCTTCTCAACACTTCAAGGTCTGCTTCCAAGAATAGAGGACCTGAAGGCAAGGATCAAGGAGGAAACCGATGCGCTGGCTAAATTCACAGATGATCTGGAGCAGAGACGTGCGCAGGAAGAGGAAATGACTCTACAGTTAAAAACAGTGCAGAGCGAGCTTGAAACATTTGACGTTTCACGCCTGGAAACAGCGAGGACATCGAGGGAGCATGCATTCAAGCAATATTACTCGCTTGAGTCTGATCTTCGGACGAAGGAGAATCGCAAGAAGGACCTGCTGAAACGTTTGGATGAGATTAAGGAAAGGATTGACGTTGCGCAGCAGAAAGTTGAAAGATTGCAGAAGATCATGAGGGCTTTTGAGATAATCAATGTTATGCGTGATGCGTACAGAAGCATACAGCCGAAGCTTAGGAGCGAATTCATCACGGTTCTGAGGAATTTTGTGCAACAGGTTTTGGACAGCATTGTGAGCGGCGAGGGTTCGTTGATGAACGTCACGATCGATGAAACCTACACTCCATATGTCGTCAGCGAAGGCGGAACTGAACGGGAGGCAACAAACCTGTCTGGCGGAGAGAGGACGTTGCTTGCTTTTGCTTATCGCCTCGGACTCGGGCAGCTCATTATGCAGTCAAGGACTGGGCACGGTTTGAGCATGTTGTTACTCGATGAACCAACTGAAAGTCTAGGCAGTGAAGATGGATCAATAGAACGCTTGGCGGAAGCTATTTCAAAGTTCAAGGCTGTCGAGCAGGCAATCGCGGTTACACATAGCGATGCTTTTGCCGAAAAAGCCGAACATGTAATACGCCTGGAAAAAGAGGCGGGCGTGAGCAAAATATCGGTCGAAAAGTGAGAAGACCGAGAATCAAAGGTAATCTAATGCAGAGCAGAACGAGAAAGCAAGCTTTGAGTGAAGGTGTTACCGCAGGCGTCTTCTTTGGAACAGCAGCGATTTTTATAAGATTCGAGCAAGGGTTTGATACCTTCTCAATAGTCTTCTGGCGTTTGCTGATAGGCTGCCTGGCGCTAGCCCTATTGGCACTTGTTTTCAGAAGAGCGTTTCAACCTCGTCTCGTGAAACAAAACTTGAAGGAGTTGTTGATATTGGGTCTTTTCCTTGCTCTACACTTCCTTCTCTTCACCGCTGCAGTGAAAGATACGACAATTCTCAATGCAACAATCTTGGTCAACACCACACCCGTTTTCTCGATGTTCGTCTCGAGTTTTGTTTACAGACTTAGACCTTCTCGCATCGCACTCTTAGGCCTGTTAGTGTCCTTCGTTGGCATCATGGTTATCGCATACGCTGAAACGACAGGTGTAAAGTCTGCTTCAGAAAGCGTTTCCCCAAATCTCAAGGGTGATCTGGAAGCTGTGTTAGCAGCGGTCGTTGAGGCGTTCTACCTCAACTATGGAAGGAAGGTGCGAAATCAACTGAGCGTTTTATCAACCATGTTACCAATCTACGGGTTCATTGCTGTTTTCGTGGGGATCGCTAGCGTGTCTCTTGGAAACGCGGTGTCTCCCTTCCCACTCACTCTACAAAGAGCGCTACCTTTGATCGGTTTGGGGCTTTTGCCAACTGCAATAGCGCACACACTGTACTTTTCATCTTTGTCCAACCTCAAATCGTTTGAGACGTCCACATTGGCTTTACTGGAGCCTATAGGTGCAACGATATTGGGAATTGCCATCTTTCAAGAAATCCCTGGGCCAATATTCGCCCTAGGCGCGTTCATGATTCTTGCTGGTCTAGTCTTCGTCGTCAGAAAAGCAAGCTGACGCTTCGAAGTCCTTGAAAGAAAAAGGGAAAAATGGTTCGAACTCAAAAGGAAGCTTATTCTTCTTCAGGCACTTTCTTGCCTTTGACGATCAGGGTGTTCTCTTTTCCACCGATTACCCTGAAGTGTTCCTTCAGTTCCTTCTTATGGATGAACTTCTTCAAGAGAACGCGCAAGTATGTTCTGGAAACGTTTGGCTCTTCGCCTTTGACAACAATCTCGTTTCCTCCCGTTTCTACTTTTGCGTTGGTCTTTTCCTTCAGGTAAGCGGTCAAGTCTTTTATCACGTCGCTTCCTTCATCCTTGAGTTCAGATATGTCGATTTTTGCTTCTGCCATTTTTTTCACCTCATTTTCTGACTATTATGATCCTAACTTGATCGCAGGCGTCTTCGCATGAGTCGGCGATCATCTCTAGCGCCTCGAACAGCTGACCCACAAGCACAGCTACGCCTGCTTTCGGCAGATCTTCCTTCCCCATGAGAACTCTTGCTTTCTCATGAATATCGTCGACTCTTTCTTCTTCCCTTTCCACAACGTCAGCAGCCTGCAAAGCCTCCTCTGGTTTTGTCATTATCTTGTTGACGCATTTCTGAAGAGAGACTGCGCATTCTTTGACGCTAACCACCATCTTTATTGCTGCTTCTTTTATCGAATGTGGAACGTATGCCATGGGTATTGCTCCTAGGATACGGGTGGATTCCCTGCTCCAGTCGGCAACCATGTCTACTCTCTTAACAAGACTCATCAAGTTCTCTCTGTCGGTGGGAGCAAGCTCTCCGGTTGATACTTCATCCATGACTCCTCTGCGGAGTTTGTCTGCCTCTTTTTCACTGCTGGCAACTCTTTCAATGAATATCTGCATTTCCTTCAGGTCGCCTTCGATTGCCGCTCGTATGGCTTTTTCCAAGTCCTCAACTATGCCAGTTGTCAACGCAAGGTGGCGCTGAACAGCAGTCAGAGCCTTCGTTTCCTTTCGTTTGGCAAACCACTTTATCAACTCACTCAACAGCTAATTCCTCCTTAAGTCCTGTATCTGGATACTGGAACACATGAGTCTTCTCAGACAGGAAGCTAACGCTTACTTTTTCGTTCAATTTGGACCACTCTTCAATCATCGAGGGTTTGACTATTGCGATCCTATCTTCGTTTTCCATTACGATCTCATAACGTATATTCGTTCCTTCGAAAGTAACCCTTTCAACTGTGCCCGATATCGAGTTCTTGGGCTTGTTTCTTCCTTTTTGAATCACAAAAGCCTCAGGTCTTATCGCCAGAACTACTCTCTCACCTTTTTTGACTTCGTTACCTACGACTTGGACTTGTATTCCTCCTCGAAGCTCTATCAACGTTTCCTTGCCAATTTTGTCCGCGACGTATCCTTCGAGGAAGTTTGATTCTCCGATGAAATTTGCCACAAAAACATTCTGTGGAGACATGTATAGTTCGCTGGGCGTTCCGACTTGTTTGATTCTTCCTTTTTTCATAACCGCGATCCGATCTGAAATTGCCATAGCTTCCGACTGATCATGTGTGACGTGTATCGCCGTGAGTTCCAGATCCTTGGTCATCTTTCTAATGTCGTATCTCAACTCGTTCCTCACTTTGGCATCCAATTGTCCAAGCGGTTCGTCGAGCAGCAAGAGTTTGGCGCCAGCTGCGAGGGCTCTGGCAACGGCTATCCTTTGCATCATTCCACCGCTCAATTCATTGGGCAAGGCTTTCGAGCGCTCACGCAGTCTGACCATTTCAAGCACTTCGTCACCTATCGTTCCCGCTTTCTTCATGTCGTAGCCCTTGACTTTCGGGCCATAGATCACGTTGTCCCAGACGTTCATATGTGGGAACAAAGCAAAGGTCTGGAAGACAAATCCTATGTCTCTGTCTTCTGGTGGAACACCATTTACAAGCCTGTCTCCGATGTAGATCTCTCCCTTGTCTGGCACGATCAAACCGGCGATGAGTCGCAATAGCGTTGTCTTGCCACAACCACTCGGACCTAGGAGAGAGAAGTACTCTTTGTCCTGTACATGGAGGCTGACATTGTCTACCGCGACAAGTTTGCCGAACCTTTTTGTGACATTTTCTATTCGGACATCAGGCATGAACAAGTCTTCCTCCGTGAGCTGTGTGAGGGTTTGAAGTGATTGATAGATTTGAGGCTGTTTATTAACATGTTAGTATCGACCTTTTCCTTTCACTACGAACCTTAAGGCTAAGAGTATGATGAATGAGAACAGAATGAGAAAACCGCTTCCCAATCCGGTTTGAAGCGGCGTGTAAAGGTTCGGATGCTTTACCCAATCCACAAGCACAACAGGCGCTGTTTTGAGTGTTGTAACCACTGCCACTGTTGCGCCTGTCTCGCTTATGCTTCTGGTGAAAACCATTATTGCGCCTGAAAGTATTGAGTATTTGGTCAGGGGAAGAATTATGGTCCTAAAAACCGCAAAGGGTTTTGCGCCAAGAGTTCTTGAAGCTTCTTCTAGGTCTGAGCCGATTCTTTCTACAGCTGCTGACATGGACCTCACAAAGTAGGGGTAAGTAATTGCCAAGTGAGCGAGGATTAGCAGCAGGATTTCCGGGATGAAAGCGAAGTTGCTTTTCCAGAAGATCGCGAGTGAGACTCCCAGAGCTATCGATGGAACGATTAGGGGTATGTTGACCAATAGGTCGAGGATTGTGGTTGGTATTTTTCCTAGCTTCTTGCGTGCAATAGCTATCGCCACTGGTAGTCCCAGCAAAACGTTCAAGACCGTGACTATTGCTCCCAAAGCATAGGATAGAATGAGGCTTTGCCAGTAAGTTGCCCAAATGCCGGTTCCTGACAAAGACTGCGGGAACGTATCAGTGGACAGCGCGAGGAATGCTGTTCGCGCAACGAACAGTGAAGGCACAAGCACTATCGCAAAAAAAATGACAAGCGTGACTCCATCTCGTGAGAATGCGGCTGTGTTGTAACTCAGTTTCCTCTCAAACGTTGGGTAGATTCGTCTGAGCGGTAGTTTCAGTTTTGGCCCGAGAGCCTGTATTACGAAGAAGATGGCGATGGCGACTGCTATGAGGACGAAGCTTGCGAAGACCGTTGACCCTTCGTAGGTTGCCTGACTGACTAAACCCGCAGCGTAATCGTTTTTCATGTTCTGTATGAAGATGGGTCCGTTTTCGAATAGTCCTGCAACGATAAAGGTTGCACCCGTCTCGGACAGTGATCTGGCAAACGCAAGGATGAACGCAGCTATCAGTGAAGGCTTTATTATCGGAAAAGTGACCGTTCTTGACGCTGTCAACGGTGGGGCACCAAGTGTTCGTGATGCGTTTTCAAATTCCCTTTTGTAGTCCAGCAATGCTCCTACTAT
>CAZHZB010000009.1:0-16249 GCA_964537045.1 uncultured Candidatus Bathyarchaeia archaeon
CGCAAACTTCAAATTGAGAAGCCTCGCAGCCCGGCGAGCTTCGTTAGCGAAATGAGACTGCTCGTCAAAGAAGCATAAGCTTGCCATCTTCATCATATTCATTCTTTTGACACTGTCTGAACGTTAGTTTTGCACTTTACATTGTGCTTTGTTGATACACTCTCGCGTTGGTTTTTCAGAAAGCCTTAACTCATCGGAAAATAAATAACTCGGGCCTTCATTAGAGCATGGAGAAGGCGGAGCAATTGAGCGAAAAAGGTATTCGTCAAAGACTGCTGAAGTACAACACTCCACGCAGAATTGTACAGCTGTTTTCGTTCGTGTTTTTCAGTGGCGTCGTATTCAATATAGGCATCTTGGCAGCGTTGTTTCCAGTCTTGTGGACGTGGGGACTCAAAACAAATACCGTGGGCGACGCTTTTACTGCCATACAGTTGATGTTCAGTGGATGGAACCTCCAATATGTGGTGTTTCCATGGATTGGTCTAGCTTCTTTTCTAATAGTTGGGGTCCTAATTGGTAAAGCGTTGTGTGGTTGGATATGCCCGTTCGGTTTTGCTCAGGATCTCGTGGGCTATTTCCGCAGACAGCAAACCGACGTATCGGCGCGGACTCATGAAACGGCGGTTTATGGAAAATACTTGGTTCTGGCAATAACCTTGCTCATCAGTGTAACCTTTTCAGCCGCAAAACTAGCTGGCACAGGTGGAAGCTACCAAAGTGCTCTAGGCATTCTCGCGCAAGCGCCTTTTACTGCTCTTAGTCCTTCAGAGACGCTGTTTGCAGGCATACCACGAATCATATCAAATTTCCAGTTTACCGGGAACATAGGATCAGACATTTTGAATTGGCTTGCCAATTTGACACCACTCTTTTGGGTGCAGTTTGCGATAATGGTGATAATACTGGTTTTCGCAGTCTACGTGCCCAGAAGCTTCTGCAGATATCTTTGTCCACACGGTGCGATTATGGCTCTGATGAACAGGTTCAGCTTTATCGGCCTGCGCAGGGAGCCGTTCAAATGTGAAAAAGGCGGCTGTCGCAACTGTGTGTTGGTATGTCCGACCCGCGTGCCGATTCTTGATCTTCCTTGGGAGAAATTCAGTCATCCTGAATGTATCTACTGCATGAAGTGCGTTGACGCTTGCCAGCATGGTGCCATCAAACCGACGTACCCGTGAATGCTCTTACTGGTCAACCTTTTTGAGCCCAGAAACTCTTGGAGTATTCGTTCAACACAGCTTTGTAGGCATCTTCTGTTTGAAGGGCTATCTTTTCCCAGTTGTATTTCTCCTGGATTTTCTTGTACGCGCGGTTTCTCAGATGGTCTGCAAAGGCTTCATCTGACAAGACTCTGATGATTCCCCATGCTAAAGAATCAGGGTTGTTTGCGTAGACTTTTACTCCATCTACGTCATGGTTGACTATTTCTCCAAGTCCTCCCGTGTCTGAAACCACCACTGGACTTTTGGCAGCCATTGCTTCCAGTGCGACTATTCCGAACGGTTCAAAAAGTGATGGTACGACTGAGACATCCGCGCAGGTCTGCAGTTTTCTAAGTGTCTCGTCGTCAACGAATCCCGTGAACATGACTTTGCGGTCTGTTCCCATGCTCTTGACTAGGCCCGAAAGCTGTTCTTTCATGTACCCGTTGCCCACAATGATGAATTTTGCGTCTACCTTGTCCAGAACTTTCTGAACTGCATTTACCAGCACGTGAACTCCCTTTTCATACACGAGTCTGCCGACGAAAAGTACGATTTTCTCTTCAGGCAAAGCGAATTTTCTTCTGAATTGCGTCAGATTCTGCTTTTCAATACCCGCGTACGGTTCGGTGTTCACGCCGTTTGGTATCATTATCTGTTTGTCCAGCGGAAGTCCGAAGGCCCATCGAACATGTGAAACCATGTAATCGCTGCAGCATATCACCTTCCATGCCTCGTATGTGAGCCACGCTTCCGTTTCATGAATCATTCTTTCATAGTCCTGATGTATCCCGTTTCTGCGTCCTATTTCCGTTGAGTGAATAGTCGCAAAGAGTGGTTTTCTGAACACGTGTTTCAGGCCAATTCCCGCCGTTGCAACGAGCCAATCGTGAGCGTGAAAGACATCTACGTTGCCGCCCAAGTTTCTCACGATTGTTGCTGCTTCCTTTTGCATGTTCACATTCATCAGGTAGATCCATGTGGCAAAATCAGGCGCTGGGTTCTTGTACGAGTCTATTCGGAATATCTCAACGCCATCTAAGACTTCATGGTCTGGTGCTCCTGGAAAATCGCAAGTCACCACATACACTTTGACGCCGTTTCTAGCCAGGCTTTTCGACAAATAGTTCACGTGCGGAGAAATTCCACCGATGATTCTTGGCGGAAATTCCCATGTGAGCATCATTACGCTCAGATTATGATTCATGCTTCTGCTCCCTTCTCCGCCGCGTTTTTGTAGATTTTCAGGGTCTCCTTCAGCCATCCATTCGAATCCGGCAGAACTACGCTTAGTTTCTCTCGGGGAGTCTTGTAGGATCTTTGGACTTCATCTCGCATCCACGCGGATTTAACGATGAGTTGTTGGGCTTCGTATGTTCCGAGCCATTCGATGCTTTTTATCGCCATGTTGAAGGGCGTATTAGCGGCGTGAGATCGTTGATCTTCTAGACTCTCCACCGAGTATACAAATGGGATTCCAAGAGCCTTTTTCAACGTAGTTGCAGCAGGAATGAAGTGCCAATCGTGCACGTCTATGAGGTCGATTTGTTTCTTCTTGTCGTAATATATGTCTGCCGCGACTCTTTCAACCTCTTGGTTTAGAGTCAGAACCCATGTCAGCACACCTATGTGAGTGCGAACCGGATTCGTCACCCAGAAGGTTTTCACTCCATTGGAATCATCATGCTCTCCTACAAGGTAGTCGTGATAGGTAACAACGTACGGTTGGGTTTGATACTTCACAAGTTGTGTTGCAAGGGTCTTTACATAGTCCGAAAGTTTCCCGACGATTCTCGGCGGATACTCCCACGAAAACACTATCACCTGCATCAGTTTTCCCTACGTGAAGAGTGCACAGACTTTTATTATCCCGCTTCCAGTCAGATAGTAACGTTTCTTTCCTTCATTGTCTGTGAAGCTCTGCGTGAAGCCTTCTGTTTTGAAGTTATCCAATATTCTTTCTAACTCGTTGAGATCCACGCCCATGACTTGTGAGAGTTCTTCGCTTCTCCTAGCCAAGTCCGGAGCAGTCGCGCAGAGGTTGTGCAATGTCTGGAGAATCTTCTCTGAGAGAGGGAGTTCCTGCATGTTTCCACCTTGAATTTGGCCCTACGAACATATTCTTGAGGTTTTGCTATTAAACAATGCGTCTTCTGGTTCAGAAGTATCTGGTTGCTGATTGAATTTCACTGCTCAGATTTTCGAGTCTTCTCCTGAGAACCTTCAATAGTGCTTTTCTCAAATTCTCTCCTTCTAACTTGGCAAGGTTGGTCTTCTTCAATTCACTGGTTAGCACGGTGTCGTGTAAAGATTCTTCAGCCCATTTCTCGAAGTCTCCGCGCTTGGTGTGAAACTCTAGCGACTTCAGGCTGATTTTTTCGATAACTCCTGCAAAACCTCTGAGGCCCCAAGTCATTGTTCCAGTATAGTGCTTCTCTCCAGCGCCGGTGTAGAATAGAAACGGTTCGTCAGCGGTTATGGCAGCAAGTCTCACCCTGTTTTCAAAGTCCAGTATTGCCGCTTGCGCGGTGACAAAAGCGTCTGCCGGAGTGCCGAACGGGCTGAAATAGGAATGAACATCACCGGGTCCTCCTCCAGCTGTAAACATGTAGTAGAGGTGATCGCTGGTCTGGAAGTTGCGCCACGTTTTCAAGAACTGCTTGTCTTCCGTTTCTTTGACTAGAGGTTCCAGCCGCCTTAGACTTGTGTAGTACGCCCATTGCATTGCGTTGCCAAGCCAACAGCTCGCATCTCTTTCCAAGTCGGCCCAAGATACTGTTCCGCCGAGTTCTGGAACGTCAAGTTCACCTGACGAAGCATACTTGTCAGCAACTTCTGAGGGAGTGGACATGTTGAGGTTCCACCACTTCAATATCTCACTCGGCAAATGTCTGAGGAAATCGTGTATGCCGGTTTCTGGCCAATGATGTTCTCCGAAAGTTTCGTAATCTGGAAAGATGTTGATGCAGTCTCCGGGTGTGGATGAAAGCCAGTTTGCATACTTGTTGGCAGTTAGCGGCCATTCGTTCCACCATCTCGCTGAGAATCTGAACCCTATGTCGTCCGTTAGCTTGTAATTGCGGAGAAAAACTTTGAGCTTTTCGGAGCCTTTGGGCGAGTATAGGTAGTTTGGTGATTTTCCCTCTAGTATCCTTTCGACGCCCTCCGTGAAAATTCCCTTGTACCCCAGTTTTTCCACAGCTCGTGCGACTGCATTGTTGTACAGTAGTTCGGTGTTCTCGAAAACTCTCGGAGAATAGCCAAGCAAGTCCTTCGTTATTTGTTGATGCATCTTCACTTGTGCAACGAATTCATCTCTTTCGGGATAAAGACTGGCGAGTGAGTGGAAGTAGGTTTGACTTAGAAATTCGACGCAACCAGTTTCTGCGAGTTGTTTGAAGGTTTCTAGGAGGTCTTGGTTGAACATTTCGCACTGTTCTAGGAAGACACCTGACAGGCTGAATGATAATTTGACTTTCTTTTTCTCATTCTTATGTTCATCGATGGCTTCAAGCAGAATGTTGTTCGAAGGAAAGTAGCACTTCTTACTTGCTCTATCAAAAATCTCTTTGTTGCCAGCGTTGTCAAAGTAATATTCAAAGAATTCCTCTTTCTTCAGGTGTTTGAAGATCTTGTTATCCCAGAAGAAGTTCTTTTTGATCCTGTGAGGTTGGTGAACCTCGAAAACCAATACTACATCGGTCATGTTATCCTCAGCACCCTTATTATCTATGAGCTGTTTATTTTGACTTACTGTTCAGAGTGGATGACTCTAGTTGAACTAGAAACGGAATCAAAAAAGGGTCAGGTTCTCTTGGATGCTGCTTTTTCAAGTGCGGTGACTCCTGGCAACTTTTTGCCCATTAGGAAATCTATGAGCGCACCGCCTGCGGTGCTGATGTAGGAGAACTTGTCTGTCAACTTGAAGAGTTCTATGGCGGCTATCGTGTGTCCTCCCCCAGCCAGAGAGAATCCTCCGGAATTTGCGACCTGCTCCAACACGCTTTTTGTTCCAAAGTTGAACTCCTTGTCTTCGTATTTCCCCATCGGGCCGCTAATGACTATGGACTTTGCCTTGCTTATTATCTTACCATAGCTTTTCACTGTTCTCGCTCCTATGTCGAATATCGGATACGTTGTCGGCAACTCTTTGGTTGTGATTTCCTTTCTTTTTCCGTTCTTATCTACAGCGAAGTCTTCAGGGGTCTTGATGCTGTCCTTGTACTTTTGCATGAGTTCCCTTATCCCCGGCACGAGTTTCATTGACTCGCCCTTCTCTAGAAATTCCATGTTCGGTCTGCCTAGGTCGTAACCTTTTGCAGCGCAGAAAACCTGTCCTATTACTCCGCCAGTGAGGACTTGAGTCGCGATTCCTTTGTCAAGTACGTACTTGGAGATTTCAAGGGAGTCGTCTGCCTTTGCTCCTCCAAAGATGAAAATGCATGGTTTATCTGGACTTTCGAGCACTCTGCTCAGCGACTTGAGTTCTCTCTCCATTATTCGTCCAGCAACGCTTGGCAATATAGCTGTGAAGCCTACCATCGACACATGCGCTCTGTGAGCGGCTGCAAAAGCATCATTAACGAAAAAGTCCGCTAGCGGTGCCAAATTCTTAACTAAATCTGTCTTAGCTTGGTCTTCAGGCGTTCCATCTTTGGTTTCGAGCGTAAAGTTCCTTACGTTTTCCAGGACTAAGATTTCGCCGCTTTTCAGACTCTTTATCGCTTTTTTGGCTTTTTCTCCGTAAAGGTCGTTAACGTATTCTACTGGTTTTTTCAGTATCTTACTCAATATCCTGGCGTGTTGTTCAAGTGAAATGAAGTCAGGGTCGCCTTTGCGTCCTTGATGAGCGAGAATTACCGTTTTTGCGCCTTTTTCGGAGAGTTCTTGGATCGTTGTTTCGGCGTGAGCGCGAATTCTTGTGTCTTCAAGAATTCTCTGAGTTCTTGGATCTATGGGAGAATTGAAATCAACGCGGACGAGAACGACTTTGTCCTTGACTTTGATATCGTCCAAAGTGAGAAATTTCGTCATTTGGCTATCGCTCCTTATAATGAGGAAAAACAAAGGGAGAGTATTTTAGATTTTGGATAGGGTTTGGATCCTGCTATAAGCCTTCTTTCTTGCCGATCATTTCCATTTGCTCGACCATGCGGCAGGAGAAGCCCCATTCGTTGTCGTACCATGCTAGAATCTTGACGAAGTTCTTTTCGATTATCATCGTAGATTGTGCGTCGAAGACTGCTGAGTACGCGCTGTGTAAGACATCGCTTGAGACGATCGGGTCTTCAGTGTATTCCAATATTCCTTTCAGTGGGCCTTCAGCAGCTTTCTTGAAAGCTGCGTTGACGGTTTCTTTTGTGACTTCCTTCTTAAGTGAGGCTACCAAGTCGATTATGGAGACGTCTGGAACAGGGACTCTGAGAGACATTCCGTCGATCTTTCCTTTGAGTTCAGGCATGATTTCGCCGATTGAACGTGCAGCACCTGTAGTCGTTGGAATTATGTTAATCGCGGCAGCTCTTGCGCGTCTAAGGTCCTTGTGGACCAGATCCTGTATCTTCTGGTCGTTTGTGTAGGCGTGGGCCGTAGTCATGAAAGCTCTCTCTACTCCGAAACTGTCGTGCAGAACCTTGGTAACTGGACCGAGACAGTTGGTCGTGCATGAGGCGTTTGAAATAATGTTATGTTTCTTATGATCGTAAGCCTGGTCGTTAACGCCAATGACCATTGTTATGTCGGGGTTCGTTGCTGGCGCTGACACCAGAACTTTCTTTGCTCCTGCAGTCAGGTGTTTTGACGCGCCTTCTCTGTCCGTGAATAACCCTGTTGATTCCACAGCCAAGTAGACACCTAGATCCTTCCAGGGCAATTGTGCTGGGTCTTTTTGCGCCAAAACTTTGAGTTGTTTGCCGTTTACGACTAAATCGTTTCCTTTGACCTGCACGTCCGCGTTGAATCTTCCATGCACTGAATCGTATTTGAGAAGATGAGCAAGCGTCTTTGCGTCAGTTATATCGTTGACGGCGACAAAATCAATATTGGCTTTTTGTTCAATTGCGGCTCTATACAAGAGACGTCCGATTCTACCAAAACCGTTTATCGCGACTTTGATTGGCATTTCCATTCACCATTGTTCGTTTCGCAATCATATTGAAAGAGGACAACTATTTAGCTTTCTGTATTACCCACACAAAAGAGATGGAAGGTGGGGTTCAGCGGAGCTTCAAAAGAACCATTTCCGCTGCCAACACGAATGGTTCCCACGTTTCGCATACAGGCGGCGCGTAGGCCGTATCTGCTTTTGACAAGTCTCTAGCGGTCATTCCTCTCTGGATCGCGAGTGATAAGGCGTTGATGCGTTGAGTCACCTCTTCTCCGCCGATGATCTGAGCGCCGATAATGCGCTGTGACTCCTTCTCTGCAATGAGCTTGACTTTTATCGGCAAAGCACCTGGATAGTAATCAGCCTTGGTCTTAGAAGAGATGGTTCCAGTCACGACCTCAATGCTGTTTTTCTTGGCGGCCATTTCCGTCAACCCTGTCCAACCACAATCGGTCTCAAAAAGCCTCGAGACTGCCGATCCAAGTGCGCCTGTAAATAACGAGTATCCTCCCGCAGCATTGATGCCTGCTGTTTTCCCAGTTCTCACAGCCACCGTGCCTAGTTGCGGCAAGACTGGTCTTTGTATTACTATGCCAAAAGTTTCGGCGCAATCACCTGCTGCGTAGACATCTTTGACATTGGTTTCCATCCTTGCATTGGTCCTGATTGCTTTGGTTTCGCCTAAAGCCACGCCCGCATTGACAGCGAGTTGGGTGTTTGCTCTCACTCCGAAAGCACTTATGAAGAGGTCTGCCTTTATCTTGTCTCCTCCCGCCATAATGCCTGTCACTTTGTCGGTTCCGAGGAATTCTTCGACGCTTTTTCCCGTGAGAACTCTAATTCCCTTTGCTTCAACCATTTCCTGAACCATTTTAGCCATTTCGGGGTCGAGCGGTAATGGGAGTATCTGGGGAAGCGCCTCCACAATTGTGACTTCCAATCCTCTTTCGTGGAGTGCTATACCAGTTTCAAGACCGATGAGTCCGGCACCCATCACGACTGCTGTTCTTGCTCCTTTTCGAACCGCTTGATCAATTCCAACGCCGTCTTCCATTGTTCGAAGGGAGTAGACGCCTTGCTTTTCTTTTCCTTTGATTGGGGGCGTAAAGGAGCTTGCACCTGTTGCGATTATTAGACTGTCGTAAGGCATGGTTTCCTTTTGGCCATCCTTACTGACTGTTACAACATTTCTCTCTACGGTGTCCAGAGCAGTGACGTTTGTTTCGGTCTTGAGAACAATCTTCATCATTTGAAAGTAGCTTGGCGGGAAGACTATCAGGTCTTTGAAGCTTGGAATTTGCCCGCCAATCGCAAAAGGTAGTCCGCATCGCGAATATCCTTGGTTCTTTTCTCCGGTTACTATTGTTATTGTCGCTTGGCGATCAGTTTTTCTGGCTGCTGATGCTGCTTCGACGCCCGCTGCATGGGCTCCGATGATGACTATGCGTCTAGTCATTCAATTGCCTTCACTTTTTCAGCGCTTTGTGCCATTCGACTGCTTTGTTGAAATCCATGATATTGACAAGTTCTGCTTGGAGGTTTGTTGGTTTCACTATGAGAAGCCAGCCTTTTGCGTACGGATCTTCGTTGAGCAATTCAGGTTTTGACTGTACTTCCGCGTTCACTTCTTCGATCGTTCCACTTATCGGCGCCATCAAGTCCGAGACAGACTTTACCGATTCGACTGTTCCATAAGGTTCATTCTGCTTTGTTTCTGATCCAGGGCTTGGAAGTTCTGCATAGACTATCTCTCTAAGCTGCTTTTGAGCGTAATCCGTTATGCCGACGCGAACTTTGTCGCCTTCGATCTTGATCCATTCAAATTCTTTAGTGTAGTATAACCCTTCAGGAACTTCATATCCTTCTACTTTGACCATTCTTTGTTCACCTCCAAATGAGTGCGTTACTCTTTCGCATCTTGACCTTTAAGATTAACTGTTCTTTTTTATTGATTACGGGGTTAACGCTCTCTTTTTCCTTGAATGTACTCTTCGACCGCTTGTCTAGCAACGGAATCGGGCACTTGAATGGGTGGGTGTTTGAAGGCATACGAAGATATGCTCAAAAGGGCTCCGCCAATCCTGCGGTCTAAAGCGATTTTCACGGCTCTAATCAGGTCAATCACGACGCCTGCGCTGTTTGGAGAGTCCTCAACCTCAAGCTTAACAGAAATTGTCAACGGTCTGTCTCCGAATTTTCTTCCTTTTAGCCACAAGTAACAGATTTTCTTGTTCTCCAAGAACGGAACATAATCTGACGGTCCAATCCGGGTGGGCAAGTCGTAAGGCACCATGCTTGTCACTGCTTCTGTTTTGCTGATCCTCTTGGTTTTCAAACGTTCCTCGACTGTCATGTTCAGAAAGTCGGTGTCTCCGCCGAGGTTTAGCTGATATGTTTCGTCGATTATGACTCCTCTGTCCACACAGAGTCTCGCAATGTTCCTATGAAGAATTGTTGCACCCAACTGGCTTTTGATATCGTCTCCCGCGATTGGGAGTTTTTTATCCTCGAATTTTCTGCTCCACGTGGCGTCCGACGCGATGAATTCTGGCATGCAATTGACGAAAGCGCATCCAGCATCCAAGGCGGCTTGGGCGTAGAATCTTGCAGCGATGTGACTTCCCACAGGTAGGTAGTTAACCAGTATGTCCGCTTTGGTTTTCTTCAATACTTCCGCAACGTGTTCGGGTTTGACCTCATGTTGGTAAACGTTGAAGACTTTTTTCATATGATCTGCTACACCGTCGAAGATGGGTCCGCCAGTGACTTCGACGTTCAGGTTCGGTACTTCGGCGAACTTGGCGCAGCAATTCGGTGCCGTGAAGATGGCTTGGGACAAGTCTTTTCCTATCTTGTCCTTGTTGACTTCAAAAGCCGCTACGAACTTGACGTCACTGATAAGGTACGGGCCAAACTTCACATGCATCAAGCCTGGCACTGTTGTGCCCTCTTTTGCATCTTTGTAATATTGCACTCCTTGGATGAGGGCAGAAGCAGAGTTGCCCACGCCCACAAGTGCTACGCGAATTTCTGGCAAGTTGGAAATTACCCCTTGAACATGTTTGGTTTAAGGCTTAACGAGTGTCTGCTGTATAACTTTTTCTAGAAGTATGACAAAATTAAAAGGGAGCTTGAACTAGTTAGACAACGTGAAGAGAGGTTGAACGTTGTGAGTGAAAATGATGTCGTTGTGACATATGAGCCTTTCAAAGAAGTTGTCGTGATGGATCGCGACTACTTCGCGACACCCGAGGAGATTGCGCGGTTTGCTTCGATAATCGCTGGCGGCAAAACTGCTGGGTTGTACTGGGCTGAAGGAGTGGTCTTCTTATATTTTCCGCTTCCCGCTTCAACTGAAACGACTGCCAAATTACTTGTGGAGAAGGGCCGAGTTTACTGGACTTTTCTCGGTTACTCCTACATGCCCAAATACCAAACCGTGATTGAGACTCGAGAGAAAATGATTGTTCCGGTTGTTGACATGACCTCAAATGCGCTTTTCAAGAAAGTTGTGACTTGGCTGAAGGAACAAAAGTAGACTATTCTCGTTTGCTTGCTTTCGCATGGAACTCGGAACGAACATGAGGTGCATCCGCTTCTGGAACGCCTTCAACTGAATGGAACGGTTTTCTCAGGAAGGGGCGAGGGAGCGATATTCATAACTCTCCCTTGGGTGAGTGCGCAAATCGAGGAAAAGCTGGGTTTTACACCGTTTCCGGGAACGTTGAACGTGAAGTTGACAATATACAGCGTCAAGACCAAGGAAATCTTGGAGAATTCGGCTGGAATCCAGATTCATCCTGATCCAGGCTATTGTCATGCAAAACTGTTCAGAGCTAGACTGGAAGGTCTAGATTGCGCCGTCGTTCTTCCAGGAGTGTCAGATTATCCGGAGGACGTGATTGAGGTCGTTGCTCCAGAGAATTTGAGGAAACGTTTTGGTCTTGTCGATGGAAGCGAGGTCAAAGTAGAAGTCATTGTTTAACTAGTTTCGCCCGTTTGGATTCAAGGAAGTTTCTGATGTATTCTTGCAGTTTTCCTTTCTTGTGAAGGTAAATTCCGTATCTTGCAAGCGCGTTCATCGCTCTTGCAGCGTCCTCTGGTGATGAATAGGCGGGGATGCCAAACCTGTCGAATCTGAGGCGCACGCTCAATGCCATTTCTGTCTCACCGATGTCGCATGCAACTATCGGTTTCTCGTATTTGCTGGCTACTCTAGCGACTTTGTCAACGTAATCCTCCGTCAATGCAGGAGTGTGGTGAAGACCAAGCATTATTATGCCGTGGATTTCTGGGTCTTGAAAGAGGATTTCCGTTGCTAGTTCGAACATATCTGCGGTTCCTGAGCCTGTGATGTCGGCTGGGTTGAGGTTTGTGGCGAACTTGGGAATTCTGCCTTCTGCCTTCAATTTTTCGAACTTTCCGATTGTTTCTTCAGAGAAGCGTTTGACGGTCAATCCTTTCAATCCACATTCGTCAGCCGCCATTATTCCAGGGCCTCCAGCATCGGTGATTATGCCAACGTTTTTTTCTCGAGCGGGTATTTGCATCGATAAAGCTTTTCCAGCATGGAAGAACTCGTCCATGTCGGCTGCTCTTAGAATTCCCGTTTGCTCGAAGGCGGCGCTATAGATCTGGTCTGAGCCAGCTATGGCTCCTGTGTGGGAAGCGGCGGCTCTCGCGCCTGCCTCAGTTCTTCCGGATTTTAGAGCCACAACGGGTTTCTTGGAGGTTATTTCTGCTGCTGCTTCCAAGAATTTTCTTCCAGATTTTATGTCTTCAACGTACAGCAATACAACGTTTGTTTCGTCGTCATGATACATGTAGCGGAGCATTTCTGCTTCGTCCACGTCGATCTTGTTGCCAAAACTCACGAACTTGCTTACTCCTGTATGCAAGCCAGTCAAATAGTCGAGTGCTGCGGCTCCGAAAGCACCGCTCTGAGTTACAATCGATATACTCCCCGGCATCGGGCGAGGAGTTGCAACCACTTCGTCTCCAGTGAGAAGAACTTTTGTTTCGGGCAGAAACAGCATGTCTACTCCTGTTCTGGAATCATAGACGCCAAGACAGTTCGGTCCCAGAACCCTTATTCCCGCTTCTTTGGCTATGGTCGCAACTTGATTTTCAAGCTCGTGGTTTCCAACCTCACCGAAACCAGCGGTTATTATCGCGGCGACCTTGACCTTTTTCTCCGCCGCGTCTTTCATGATCTGGGGTACAACATTCGCTGGAACAACGACAACGATCAGTTCGATATCCTCTTTGATTTTCGTCAAAGTCGGATAAGATTTGATGCCTAGAATCGAGTTTTCGTTTGGGTTGACAGCGTATAACTGTCCCTTGAAAACCTGTCTTCGTTTGTTCTCGACAAAGTTCTTGAATATCACTTGCCCTGCTTTTTCTGTTCTCTTTGTCGCTCCGATGATGGCGACTGAGGACGGGTTGAAGAATGCGTTGAGGGCTTTTGTCGTTTCTTCCAAGAACTTGGTCACCGTTTCCTTCTTACAATAACTATGGGTTTATGTTTTACTCCCTCAAGCATCTGCCAGCTTACGTCAGTCAGCCCCACATGAAAGCCTGCGGCCATATCCCATACAGTTCTTCCGGCGCCAAATCCCCGCGAGCGGTTAGCCAGGTCGGCAATGCGTAACGCTTCACTTGTAGGAAGTTTTTTTCCGGCCACCGCCAATGGTGTTGCTCTGCTCTTCAGTTTGAAGAAGCGTCCAGCAGTGTAGGAGAGAAATCCTCCAAGAGAATGGATACCCCTAATCGGTCTTGGATGGGGCGTGAAGTGAAAGTTGCCGAAGGAGTAGGTCTTGTCAGTGTCGACGATCAACACTGAGATGTTCTTTCCAAGGTCAAACTGCACCTGTCTACGTATCATTAACGCTATCCAGCTGGCACTTTTTAGAGGGAGGCTCACGTACGCGTATGGCAAGTTGCTTCCGTCTATGCCGCCTTCGGATCCGAACATCAACGCTTGAAGCAAGCCAGCGTGTCGTAAAGTGACTTGTTTGTGGCGGCTTCCGTTTTCCTTGGGATATTTCCTGATGTTTTCTAGCAGTCTTTTTCGAAGTCGACAGAGAGGGCCTAGAAGGTAACCCCAAATCGTGGGCATCCAGAAAGTAGCTATGAACCGTGCGTTCAAGTTTGGTTTGATTCTGTCTTCGTCTACTATGTTGTTCAGTGCGGTCGAGATTGCTTTTTCTGACACGACGATGAGGTCGTTGTCAGCGACTTTCCCCTCGATGCTTCTCGTTATTATGCGCAGGTAGTTTTGCCCCGGCTTCCAATATGAGGTAGCTATTGGCAAAGACTTGTACTTGGTCATAAGTATCGCGCAAGTGTATGATAGAAAGCTGCTATCTACAGGCTTCGGAACTTTTCCTTTACTTCAGTTACGTTGCATTCGGCCGGCTTCATTTTTCCTTCGGGGCAGAAACCCAGTTCAACACAGGTCGGGCCGCAATTTTCAAACAATGCTGGAGCCGCTTTCTTCGCTTGTTTGAACATTTCGACGGCAACCTCCCTGATCTCCCATTGAGCGCGTGCACAACACCTCAGATTGAAGAAGTGTCTGAGTTCTCTTGCGTTCATGGTCACGATGATGTTGGTTTTTGCGGCGTTCGGAAGGATAAACCTCGCGTCCTCCTTCGGGATTCCGCTTTTCAACAGTTTTTGATAGGTTTCAGAAATCTCTTCCAACGTTTCTTCAAAGGCTTTCTTTGCCTCATCGTTTTTGTCGATGCTCGGAGGAGTGACGTATTTTTCCACTGTGTCGTAGGTTACGTAGCGTTGGCTTTGCTGAGTGTAGGAGGCGATACGGTGTCTGACGAGTTGATGGGTCATAGCTCTCGAAACGTCTTCGATGCTGAACGTGAACGACGCGTGTTCTATGACTGAGGCGTGTCCGTAACCCGTTACCTTCCTGATTTTCTCTTTGGCTGTCGCGTGGTCTATTTTCTCCAGAATTTGCGATGGTCTTCCGCTCTTTATTGTTGTTAGCGCCGCAGTGCCGCACAACAATTCTGCATCTGCAGTGTGACGGAGAAGCTTGACTTTCACTTTTTCACCCTTGTTCTTCCAACATGCGATTAGATTGATCTGTTGCTGGAATTTTCTGTACTATTTGTCTGTTTGCGCATATAAAATAGCGTTGTGACGTTCTTTGTTAGACGTGAGCGTAGACGCGGTTGTTCGCGTATTTTCCGCTTTGCATTTCTTGTTCTATTTCTTTTAGAAGCAGTATCCTGCGGAAGGTCGGTGGGTGTGTTGAAAACCAGGTGTTTATGGTTTTCCATGTAGATGTGGCTTCTTTTTCCATGGCTACTTCGAGTTCTTTTTCGTCGAGCACGCCATCGTGGTCTAGATCGTACTCTTCTTTCTTGTCCATTATTTCTGATATCTCTTGCTTGGCCATTGCAGGGTCGCCTATGTAAAAAGCTCTGACACCTGATGGTGCTTTGGGTGAGAGTGAGAGTCCATAAGTGATTTTGGCCAATGCGCTTTCTAGACTGGCTGGTGAGTTAGTCAGATAGGCTGAGTAAGCATCTGCGTAATGTTCTCTTAGTCTGCTTAGTCTCATTACGCAGAGAAGAGAAACGATGTACACGGCGTATGAAATGATTCCGATGATGAAGAAGGCAGCGCCGAGGTCGCCTTCCTTTCTCCGTCCCGATGTTCTGCCCGATATCCAGGCTGTTTGCCACATCGCTCTCGCAGCCAGGTAGGCGATCAGCGGCAGTGCTGATAGCACGGTCATGACGATGTAGTCTTTGTGTCTCAGGTGTCCAAGTTCGTGTCCGATCACGCCTCTGACTTCGTTTTCATTTAGGTTTTTCAATAGTCCTTCGTGAACCGCTAGAGTGGCGTTGTTGGCGGTTCTGCCGAATACGAAGGCGTTGGGCGTGTTGTCTGGAACAACTGCAAGTTTGGGCATCGGTAGCTGGCTTTTGTCTGCGAGTTCTTTCACAGTGGATTCGAGCCACGGGTTTTCACCGGGTTTCAAGTATTGCAGGCGAGTTGACATTCTGACGATGGCAGGTCCGATTAGATACTGGAAAAGAATGAACAATGCGGGCAGGCCAGCCAACATGATGATCCAATAGGTCAATCCAATTTGGACAACGAACGCTTGTAGAATGAACAGTATCAGCGCTAGGAACGAGGCGAAAATGAACGCCACGAGAAATATGCTTGTGCCCATTGCAAGCTTCAATTGGCCAAGTCCTGCCATGCGTTTTCCTCTGTTTCTTTATGACAGAAAAATGTCGCAGAATTAAGTCTTTCCTAGATCGAACCTGCCCAAAAAGCGCAGACAAATGCAACGAGTCAGGCTAATCGTTGTTTCTAAAGATCTTTCTGTTAGGGACAATTTCCCCGCAGCCTTTTTTTCGGCTCTATTCCACGCGACACATAGTCGCACATTTTTGGCTTAGCGCGCGCCCACCGACACGAACAGCTATGGTTTCGGTCAAATAATACTGTGTGAAAAAGTGACGTCTAACCTGAAAAGAACAGACAGAGGATTCGCGCGTTTTGGATTAATCGATGATTCTGAGTTGCGTTTCAATTTCAGCGCGTGCGCTTTTGTTTCCTTACGGCCTGACAGAGGTCTTGAATGGTTTTTTGAAAGATCTCCCTTTCCTTGGTGAAGATTTCGATGGAATCGGTGAGTCCCTGTCTTTGGACGCGAAGAGTGTTCGTCTCTTCCTGAAGTCGACGGGTCCTTATTTTGGAGGCTGTCATATCTATTTTCAACTGTGCAACTTCTTTTCGAAGCGTTCCCATCTCAGCGGTCAGAACATTCATGTACGCCTTCAACTCGTCTTTCTGCTTCTCCAATTCAGCGTATTTGGACTTTCGGGTAAGACCGAAAACCATGGTGCGTTCCTCAAAACTAGACGGACAGGGCATGATATAAAAATACCGCGTC
>CAZHZB010000010.1:0-10503 GCA_964537045.1 uncultured Candidatus Bathyarchaeia archaeon
ACGAAATGCAGAAAAGAGAGCAGAAGCTTCAACCAACAGCCTAGATTTGTGTGTGGGATAAAACTTTACCCCAAACCAAACCCAAGCGGTTCCGCTCTAACATTCTTACACTCTCTGACATGCACTCACAGCGCGCGCACACTCGGACACGCACGCATGTAAATCATTTCTACTGATTCTCAATACAGATATCTGCTCTTGGTGAAAACACGCTAGTCACAAACAAAGATCTGCTTTTTCCAGCCAGACAGAATCATTATGCAGTCGGTGCCTTTAACATAAACAATTTAGAAATCGTGTTAGCCGTTGCCGAAGCAGCAACTGAAGAGAAATCACCTGCCATAGTTGCACTGACGCCGAGCGCCATCAAATACGGAGGACTAGCCTATCTCTCAAAAATCGTGAAGATAGCTGCTCAAGCTGCTCCCGTGCCGATGTCGCTGCATCTTGACCACGGCGAAGACTTTGACATCGCCCAAAAGTGTATTGGTGCAGGCTTCACCTCAGTTATGATTGATGGTTCGCATCTGAAGTTTGAAGACAACATTGCCTTAACTAAACGGGTTGTTGACTTTGCGCATCCGAAAGGTGTTTCCGTAGAGGCAGAGCTCGGACGGCTCGCGGGCGTGGAAGAATCAACCGTTGAAGAAAAAGATGCCATATTGACTGACCCAAACGTTGCGGCGGAATTTGTCGAGAAAACAGAAGTGGATGCACTTGCGGTTGCGATTGGCACTTCCCACGGAGCTTACAAGTTTAAGACTGAACCGAAACTTGATTTCGGAAGACTGGAACTGATCAAGGAAAAAGTGGATATCCCGCTTGTGTTGCACGGAGCCTCAAGTGTCCCTTCATGGATTATTGAAAAGGCAGCCAAGTACGGGGCCCAACTTGAAGGAGCAAAAGGAATCCCCGAAGGCCATATCAAAAAAGCTATCACCATGGGCACAGCAAAAATAAACATAGACACAGACCTGAGGCTGGCTTTCACCGCAACTGTCCGCGAAGTTCTGGCGAAATCACCTAAAGAGTTTGACCCGAGGAAAATTCTGGGTCCCGCAAAAGAGGCCATGAAAGAGGTCGTTAAGGCCAAGATGCGCTTGTTCGGCAGCTCTGGAAAAGCGCCCGCGCTCCAATAACTGAGCTATTGCGCTTCCATGAGCTATTGAATGAAAACTATTCTAGGAATCCATGCACGCGCGCTAAGTTTTATCCCCAAACCCAAATCGGCTTTACGGGTAGCGCACGCTAGACTCTACCATCAAAACAAAGACGTGAAGGTAGAGGGAGCTGACATGAAATCACTAGAGGCCACTTCTATCAGTCCTTATCAACCAGCTAGTTGATAATCTTGTTAGAAGAAAACGGTCATGTGAAGACGGAGTTCGGGAGAAGTCTCCGTCTCTTTGACATTAAGTTTAATAGGTTGTCCGTCTATACAAACGCAAAAGGTGTATTATGATGGAAAAGCAAGCTCAGGATGGTTACATGTTCATCCCCGGCGCCACAACCATCGGCGTGACCTTCAAAGATGGAGTTATCCTGGCTTCTGAAAAACGTGTCTCTTACGGTTATTTGATTGTGAGCAAGACGGGCAAAAAGGTTTTCAAAATCACCGATCACGTGGGCGCAGCTTGCGCAGGACTGGTCTCAGACATGCAGGTTCTCATCAGAGAAGTATCTGCGTACGGAAACCTGTTCCGTCTGGATGTAGGCAGATCCATCTCCGTCAGATCCGCGGCAAAACTCATGTCAAACCTACTGTTCAATAGACGCTTGGCTCCACTCATAACGCAGACCATCGTCGGCGGAGTCGACGAGGAAGGTCCATCACTCTATTCGCTCGATCCCCTAGGTTCAGTGTTACCCGACAAGTTCACCGTCGTTGGCTCTGGAACAGAAATCGCCATGGGTGTCGTAGAAGAAGGATACAAAGACAACATGAATGCTGAGGAGGCAAAGGAACTGGTGGTTAGGGCAATGAAATCGGCTGTCAGCAGAGACATAATGAGCGGCGACGGCGTAGACTTCCTCACAATAACCAAAGACGGAATACTCGAAGAATCAATGAAATTCTAGACTCAAGATTCTTCACAAAACTTAAGCTTTAACTTCTCTGCGTCCAGTACTTCTGCTATCGGAGACTGTAGAATGTCGTTTGAGCTCAGCCAGGATGAAGGCGTCTTTCTCGTCCAGCTTGCACGAAAGGCAATCGTAGAATATCTCAAAACTCGAAAACATATCAAGATTCCTGAAAACACACCGGAGAAGCTGCTCAAACCATGCGGAGTATTCGTCACCATCAACACTTTTGAAAACGGTGAAAAAGAACTGAGAGGATGCATCGGCTATCCCTATCCCACGGCTCCACTTGTCGAAGCAGTTGTCGACTCCGCCATAAATGCAGCGACGCAGGATCCGCGGTTTCCAAGTCTTTCCCTGAGTGAACTTGATCACGTCGTCTTTGAGGTTAGTGTCTTGACCCCGCCAGAGGAAGTGAAGGTGAAAAATCCAAAGGAATACATCGGCAAAGTCAAAGTTGGTCAAGACGGTTTGATCGTTGAAAATGGTTTCTGCAAGGGTTTGCTGTTGCCTCAAGTGCCGGTTGAGTGGAAATGGGACGAAGAGACTTTTCTATGCCAATGCTGCGTTAAAGCCGGTTTGTCACCAGATTCTTGGCTTGTGAAAGGCACCAGAGTGTACAAATTCAGTTCCATCATTGCAGAAGAACTCGCTCCTAAGGGCGATGTTGCGATAATGGATATGAGAAAAGAAAAATCCCACATGCAATAATAAAGCTGTTTTCAAGCATGCGTTGTTTTCAAAAGAAAAATGTGGGGAGGAAAGATACGTCCTAGACGTACTTTCTGTCTTTGTCGCACCACCATCTTTGGTACTGCTCAATGTATCTCAGTGGACTGCCGCACGTGGGACAGGTTCGTGCTGCTGCTTGTGGCTGCTGTGTTTGCATCTGTGCCTGCGCAGGTTTCAGAACAACGTAGTCTCCTATTGCCTGCACTTCTTCCCAGGATACGTTTCGACTCTCACCCTTTTTCCCTTCTACGAAAAGCGAAAGGCCCATCTTACCAACGACGAAAGCAACGTCTTTGACAGATCCAATTGAGCGTCCTTCAGCATCTATTACAGTCATGCCCATCAGCATATCTTTCGTTACAGCTTTTTCAGGCTTCGACATATTCATCCTCTTTTTTCAGTACGTAACTCAGCGTCGCGAGTTTAAGAGTTTTTGCCACACGTTCGTTTTGAGTTCCAAAAAAGTTAAGAAGCGCACGGCGTTTTTCCTTCGCATAGTGGCACGCATTGACATCCTTTGTTTCCAACGTTTCACTATCGTTCATTTCTGAGAAACAATCCTTGAACCAGACGGACTCGATTAGCTGGCGGGAAATAGTCTGATGAGGGTCTATTTTGCTCCTTGTGGAATCGGTTTGGGACATGTGGGAAGAGTTGCACCCATAGCAAGGAAACTTCAAGAAAGCGGAGCAAAACTAGTATTCTCAACTTACACGGACGGAATAAACTATGTTCGGCAGGAGAATTTTCCGCTGATCAAGGCTCCTCCAATCGGTGCTCAAGTCAAGCCAGATGGCAGCATCGATTTCAGGAAGACAGCCATTAACCCGGGGCCATTTTTGGCTTCATTCATGTTACTGAATCAGATCAATGCAGAGATTCGAAGCATTGAGGGTTTTAGGCCTGATGTGGTTGTTTCTGACTCTCGGGCATCTTCGCTGTTGGCGGCAGATCTTCTGGGGATTCCTAGAGTCTGCATACTTAATCAGTTTCAAGCTATAGTTCCAAGGAAAACACACTTGCTCCATCTAGCTAGGTTTGCGGACATAGTCACGTTGACCCTTATCGGCAAGATCTGGACCAGCGTAAAGGCTCTTCTCATACCGGATTTTCCACAGCCTTACACGATTTCGGTTGGGAATTTGACTATTCCGAAATCCTATAGCAAGAACGTGAAGTTCATAGGTCCGATAGTTCCCAAGCGTCCGAACGAACTGCCGACTAAAGAAGAACTTCGTGAACAGTTGAAACTGCCCGCAGACAAGCCGATAATTTTTGCACCTTTGAGCGGTCCAACGTCTGAGAAGGCTTTTGTGACAGGAGTCCTGAGGAAGATACTCTTGGATTTTCCAGAAGAATACGAAATCATAATGTCCTTTGGCTATCCGAACGCCGACAACACACCGATGCGTCACGGGAACCTCACGATCTATAAGTGGCTTCCCAACCGTTTCGAGTTTCTCAAAGCATGCGATGTGGCCATAGGCCGAGCTGGACACGGAACGATAACTCAGTGCATGTGCTACGGCAAACCCATGGTTCTGATACCGACCCCGGGACACACTGAACAGATCAGCAACGCCAAACAAGCAGAAAACATCGGCGTCGCAAAAATCGTCTTGCAGGAACGTCTCAGCAAACAAAGAATGCTCGACAAGATTCGAGAATCGCTCGAGAAGGAAATGGTTGAGAGAGCCAAGGAAGTCCAGCTAGAAGCCCTCAAACATGATGGTCTCGAAAACGCCGTGAAAGAGATCATAACAGCTGCCGAAAAATAGGCAAGCGGAACAAGTGTTTTAAGCTCAACAACAAAGAATTTAGACCATGTTCCTGCCTCGCAAGATTGTGGAAGAGAAGCTGCTCAGAATTCTGGCTGAAGACGCTGGAGAAGGAGACGTGACCACGTCGCTGCTGATTCCGGTTGACATGAACGTAGAAGCATCCGTGATTGCAAAGGAAACGGGAGTCGTTGCCGGAGTCGAAGAAGCACAGATCTTGCTTCGAAGTCTGGGGATTGAGGTTGAGGTTTCACTTGATGATGGAACAAAAGTGAAACCAAAACAGACGGTGCTCAAGATGCATGGAGACGCTCGCACGATTCTGACAGCCGAGAGGACGGTGCTCAATCTCCTCGCGCGCATGAGCGGAATAGCGAGTGCAACTAGAAACTTGGTGAATCAACTTCGAAAAGCCCGAATCAAGGTTCGAGTCGCGTGCACGCGAAAGACTGCTCCTGGTCTCATTTACTTTGACAAGAAAGCGGTACAGATAGGCGGCGGAGACACGCATAGACTGCATTTGGACGATATGATCTTGATAAAGGACAATCACTTAGCGATTGCGGGCGCTGTTGAACAAGCTGTCAGAAAAGCCAAGGAAAACGCGTCTCTTAGCAAGAAAATCGAGGTTGAGGTGACACGAATTGACGACGTTCTGCCTGCAGTGAAGGCTGGTGCAGATATCGTGATGTTGGACAATTTCTCTCCGCAGCAAATTCGAAAAGCGATTGAGTTGATGAAGAAAGAGAAGTGTTACGGCAAGGTGCTGCTGGAAGCCAGCGGCGGGATCACGGCAAAGAACGTCATGGAATTTGCTTCCACGGGGGTTGACCTCGTAAGCCTGGGTGAATTGACTCAGAGCTCAAGAGCTCTCAATATGAGCCTTGAAATTGATATCAAAAAGAAAGGTTGAATGTTAGATTAAGGCTTGAATCAATGCTGTTTCAATGATTGCACCGATGAGCAGCAGTATTGTCACTATCGCAATCAGAACGGCGGCGTTTTTGATTTCCTTTCTAACCAGTCCTTGCATGGAGCGTCTTATCAACCATACGCTTTCTGCGAATGCAGTGGAGTACGAGATGAACTCCAGCCAAGTAAAGGGAAACAGAAAGAGCACGAAGAATGCTAGAAGCGGAGATATGCCTGTAGTTGATGAGGCTATTATCTGCGCCTCAACGGCCGCTCCTGTGTTATAGAGGGCATAAAAACCAAAGATCGGTCCTACTACTGGTATGAACATTATTAGGCATATGAGAAGATTGTTTCCAAAGATATATTGGACGCTGACGTTGTCCCGAACATCGCTAATCTGTTGGTTGATTTGATCGGCCTCCTGTTTGGACATAGGTGACAGTGTCCCAATGCTGGTTGCGATTATCCCTATGAGGAAGAATACTATGATCGTTATGATTCGCTGTCTTCGTGATGAGGCTTTTTTCCAAAAACCAAGAGACAATCAAGTTGCCCCCTTCGGACTTATTTTCAAGGCTCGAAAACCTCTCGCAATGGGATTCAAGAATTCGGCAATATTAACCTTTTTCAGAACCTTTTCCGTGTCTTCAGCGAATCCTCCGACATCATGTTCTGCCGCCATCAGTGAGTATAGATAGATGCCGTTTTCCGTGGGTCGCGGCTGGCATCTTGAAGGCAGACCTAACGTGATGGTTTGTTTCTCTTCGACAGCTTTTTTACAGGCATAAAGTATTGCGTGTGCACCTGATGTTAGCTCAGCAATCCTGACTGGTATGCTTTCTTTGCCGATTGCCAGAATCTCGACTCCGTACTTTTGTGTCATCTCGTTGCCTATTTTTCTCAGGCGTGGCAAGACGCTCAGTAGATGGCGTTTGGCTTTTGCCGAGAGGTTCATGTTTGTGAACTGGATCGGGCTGAGTTGTTCGAGTGGAATCGATCCTAGAGACATGTCAAGATGGACAACCTCAGCTTTTGTTTTGGCAAGTAGGTCTCTGCAGAGTTCTGCCTCATGCACTATGACATCGTGTCCTTTTTGTACATCGACAAAGATCGGTTCTGCCAGAAACGCAGCGGCCTCTCGGTAGGGTGGAACAGTAAGCACTGACGCTGCTGCCACAATCAACAATGGTTCAAACTTTTCGTTGAGAATTGCCGCAGAAGAATCTGCAGAGATTATCCTCAATCTTTCACCTTGCTTGAACTAAGATCGCTGTAAGAATTTATGTCTGATGCCTGACCTACTGGTTCTTCAGGCTTCTTCCCAGAATGAATATCTCCGCGCTCTTGGCCCTGCTGGCTTCAGGTTTGACAAGGACTACGTTCACGAAGTTCTGCTTCACTTTCTGTATGAAATCACTGAGCATGTCTCCCTGAAAAACCTTCACGAAAAAACTGCCTGAGGGTTTCAAGACTTCTTTGGCGATTTCCAATGCTTGCTGGGACAATTCCATTTGCCGCGCGTGATCGACTTCCCATATTCCCGAGATGTTCGGCGCAGCATCGGAGATAACGGCGTCAGCCTTCCTCGGCAACATTTCAAGGATCTGTTTCAGAGCTTCTCTGTCTGTAATATCGCATATTATCGTTCTTACGTAAGACTGAGTAAAAGGCTCGATCGGTTTGAGGTCTACTCCCAGTACGAATCCCTTGTTTCCAACCGTCTTTCTCGCAGCTTGGATCCATCCGCCAGGAGCAGCTCCCAGATCCACGACAACGTCACCATGTTCTATGAACCCATACTTTTTGATCGCTTGAAAAAGCTTGTAGGATGCTCTTGAGCGATACTTTTCCTGTTTTGCCTTCTTATAATAGTAATCTCTCTTTCTGTCCTGAATCCACGCATTCTTAGGCAAAACTAGCTGTCCCCAACAACGCCAGACTGATTGCTAGTGATCAAATGTAGCCAATCGGTCAATCTTTCACAGTTCTGGGGTGAAGTGGCTGTTGATGGGTCGCACCTTGGGTTGTCGGGGCACATCAAGCAGGGACAATCGGAGATAGAATCTATCGATGCGGGCAACCGCTTCGGAAACAGCCGATAAGTCCATCTTCCTTCCCTCAGTTCTTTTTCTCTTCGGATAAGTCCTTTATTCTCCAATTTCAAGGCTATTCTGGAGCCTTCGCGACTGCTGGCGTCAAGTTCATGCCAGAGGTCAGATTGAAGCACACCTTCAAAGCCGGTGTTCATGATGAACTGCAAAGCTCTTTGTTCCAAATCGTTCCGTTTAGGCATTTTCTCTAGTTCCGTGTTCTTCCAACAAATACTGCGCAGCCTTAAAATAAAAAGGTGTATGTTTAAAGCCTGCAAAAACCATGTTGAAAGCTGAACAAAATGAAAGACAAGACCTTGAAAGGCTGCTGTTTGGGAATCGAATCAACAGCAGATGACTTCAGCGTTGGCATAACAACCTTCGACGGCAAGATATTGGCCAACGTGATTGATGCTTATGTGCCGCCTGAAGGTGGCATACACCCGAGGGAAGCAGCTAGGCATCATTCTGAAGTCGCCGCCAAAGTGCTAGAAGAAGCTTTTACGCAATCAGGCAAAAAACCCAAAGACCTATCGATAATCTCTTTCTCTCAAGGTCCCGGATTAGGCCCCTGCTTGCGCACTGGAGCAACGGTCGCGCGGGCTTTAGCCTCGTACCTTGAAATTCCGCTTGTCGGAGTCAACCATTGCATCGCACACATTGAGATCGGCAAGTTAAGGACGGGTGCCACAAACCCTGTTACGCTTTATGTTTCTGGCGGCAACACCATGGTTGTAGCCTTTGAGGCAGGACGTTACAGAGTTTTTGGTGAAACACTGGACATCGCGCTCGGCAACTGCTTGGACGTCTTCGCCCGTGAAGCTGGGCTACATCAAAAGCCTGGCCTGCCGTTTGGAGCAGTGATTGAAAAACTCGCCCGAGATGGAAAGAAGCTGATTCCACTTCCTTACACGGTAAAGGGCATGGACCTGTCACTGAGCGGTCTGCTCACAGCAGTTACGGCCCTGCTGAAAAAAGGCCACTACAAGCTTGAGGATTTGTGCTACAGCCTCCAGGAAACAGCTTTTTCAATGGTTACCGAAGTCACAGAAAGAGCCCTTGCACACACAGAAAAAAAGGAACTTCTACTTACCGGCGGCGTTGCCGCTAACAAAAAGCTTCAGTCCATGATCAAGGCTGTCGCCGACGAGCATGACGCACGGTTCGATGCCGTGCAGACGCAGTTTGCAATAGACAACGGAGCTATGATCGCTTGGACCGGAGCACTGGCCTATACTAATGGTGCTGTTACGCCAGTCGAGAAGAGTTTCGTCAAACTCAGATGGCGCGTCGAAGAGGTTGAGATCCCGTGGATGAAGTAAACTCGCCTTTGCTGATCAGGAAAGGTGCCGAAGCCAACCTCTACCTAGCAGACTGGCATGGCCGGAGAGTAGTCTTGAAGAAACGTTTGCCCAAGGAGTACAGACACGTCAAGCTAGATGAACAGATTCGAATTTACAGAACCGTACACGAGTCTCAGTTGATGCATGAAGCCAAAGAAGCTGGCGTCCCAACTCCAAAGATCTTCCTGATCGACGTGAAAAACACAACGATCATAATGGAGTTCATTGAAGGGAAACAGATCAAACTCCTGCTTAAGGATCTCAGTGAGATTGAGAGGCGGAACTTGTGCTTCGGGATCGGTCAATTGATCGCGAAGCTTCACAAGAAAGGCGTTATTCACGGCGACCTAACCACGTCAAACATGATCATGAACGCACGTGGCAAGGTTTTCTTCGTGGATTTCGGACTTGGTGAAAAGAGTGAGGAGCTGGAAGCGAGAGGAGTGGATCTTCACCTTATGAAAAGAGCTCTTGAAAGCACTCACTACCAGTTTGCCGGAAGCTGTTACAAATCAGTCATCGATGGTTACGGTAGCCTTTTGAGTTCGAAAGAACTGCAAAACATTTTAGGGAAAATCAAGGAAATAGAAAGGAGAGGACGTTATGTCGCAGAGAGAAGACCGCAAGTTTCAGCCTAAGGGCCGAGTAATATTCTTCGCTACAAACAACGTTAACAAGTTCAATGAAGCGCGAAGGGTTCTTTCAGAATACAACATCGCTGTCGGCATGTTAAGAGTCAAATCTTTGGAGATACAGAGTGAAAATCTCGAAGAAATTGCGAAAGCAAGCGTAGAGGATGCTTTCAAGAGAAGTCATCTTCCGATAATCGTTGAAGATGCAGGATTGTTCATTGATGCGCTAAACGGCTTTCCTGGACCGTATGCAGCTTACACGTACAAAACGATCGGCAATCAAGGAGTGTTGAAGCTCATGCATGGGATCAAGAATAGAAAAGCCCACTTTGATTCTGCGATCGCTCATCTTTCTGCGCACACGAAAACGTCAATATGTTTTCTTGGTCGGATTGATGGAGAGATAACGGCTGAGGAAAAAAAGAGCGATAACAAGTCTGGTTTTGGTTTCGACCCCATTTTCAAGCCCTCTGGCAGTCATCGGACGTTCGCTGAGATGAGTATACCCGAAAAGAACGGGTATTCACACCGCGCAAGAGCGTTTCGAAACTTCGCAAAATGGTACACCAGCTAATTCTCTTACCATTTTTCCCGTGATGTTGTCGTCAACTGATCTATATAGTCTATATTGTCTATATTGGAAAGAGCTTTCAGCAATGATTCCTCCTTTAGAATGAGGGAGATATCAGTGAGGAAAGAGCTACTGTTCGAATACGATGTTCCGCACTATCACAAACCAGTGCTCGAAGCGACTCAAAGAAAACGCCCTCGTTGAGCATACTGCTGGATAATCAATAGATTAAAAGGCGTTAGATAGAAGCCTCACCCTTGTTTTAAGGTTGATCGAAATCTACCCGGCGTCTAGTCTCGGATTTTTCTCATGCTGACTAACGCAAGTATTCCTCCGATAATGGGCAAGAGTCCCGAGAAG
>CAZHZB010000010.1:10603-15456 GCA_964537045.1 uncultured Candidatus Bathyarchaeia archaeon
TCCGCTGACTATGCTTATGGCTCCGCCAAGAAGGGCACGACGAGATAGACGGGTAACGGGTTTTGCACCGAGATAATCTTTCACAGGGTTAGTGAAGACTACAAGCATAACGATGGTCTCCACAACGACCAATATTGCGTAAAGGACTCCCGTAGGATAAAACCGAGTGAACTGTAACTCGACTTGCGTTGTTCTGAGGAGAGCTGATAGATAAACAAGGGGAATGAGGCTCGACAACATCATCAGAGCCGACTTGGCTATGATTGTCTTCCAGCTCCATTGCTTGCCAGCAAGGATCCCGAAAACCGAGGCAAAACCGAGGAAGGCGATGATTGCTGAGATCAAGGATCCGGCAAAATAGTCAACTATCGGGAAAATTGCTGTAGAAAAGGTTGAGAAAAACCAAAGGATCGCCGCTGTGGCTGTACCTAACTCTAACAGCACGAGGAGGGAAGCTTCCCAAGGGAGTTTTCCGTGTGTTTTGATCTTGCGTCGTTCCATTTCGGTCCATAGCTCTATTGTCTCGATAGACAGCAAAGCTTCTTTCCCTGCGTCCGTAAGACCGTATAATCCATCTTCGCGAACTGCTATGAGTTGAGTCAGCTTCTTGAGGTGGTAGTCGAGGTTGCCGCTACTTTCGATATTCAGTTGTCTCTTTAGGAAGGCAAAGCTCGCCGGCTGCTTTTCCAGAATTTAAGATCTTGATCCGCGTGGGATGTGAGATCGCCTCGAAAAGCTCTGCTGAATCGACCATGCAAGCTTCCTCAAGACTATCATAGGGATACTCGTAGATAATTCTTGCATTATTGACTAATGCGAAATCGGCGGTCAACAATCGGAGACATGATGGTCAAGGAAACAGGAATTAAGTGTAACTTCTGCCCAATGTATGTTGGAGATGTGTATATGTTGGTCTCTCAAGCGATGCGGGCGGGCAGGTGTGAAAAAATATGAATAGAGTTGTGCCTGCTCTCAAGATGGCCAGCGGTCTGGTGAGATACAAGATTGGCTGTCCAAAGCCTTTCTTCATGAGCTATCAGATCACTCTCCGATGCAACCGAAGATGTATGTTCTGCGACGCATGGAAGATAAGAGCTCCCAAGGAGTTGGACACCGAACAGGCGAAGAAAGTCGTTTCTGAGATCGCTTCTCACGGAATCAGCATCTTGGGCATCACAGGTGGTGAGCCGCTGATCAGAAAGGATTTGGAGGAAATAGCCGCGAGTGCTAAGCGTAAGGGAATTATCGTCGGTGTAAACACAAATGGGACTCTGCTGACTCCCAGAAGAGCCAGATCCATATCGAGCGTGTTTGATACGGTTTTTGTTTCTTTGGATGGATTTGAGAAAACGCATGACAAGATTCGAGGAGAAAGAGGAACTTTCAGAGAAGCTATGGCAGGACTGAAGAATCTGCTCGCCGTAAAGGGTGATTGCACAGTCGGTGTCAACTTTGTTCTGAACAACGTGAATTACAGGGAATTCGTTCCGTTCTGCAATTGGATCAAAAGTCTTGGTGTGCTCGTCACGGCTTTCCCTGTTGCAGGTGAAGACGATTTCATCTCAGCATACTCTATTCCTCGTGACAAGGTTGACGAGTTTGTTCTGGATGTTTTGAAGGAAAAGGCAATCAATCCACTTTTAGGTCCTTCAGAGAAGGTGATTGAGTTTATTCCAAAATTCGTGAAAGGCGAGATGCCGCACATCTGCGATGCCGGTCGCCTGTACATGGGAGTGTCTCCTGTCGGCGATCTGCGTATCTGCCCGATCGGACCAGACTCGCCTGATTGGAAAGTGGGGTCACTTGTCACTTCATCTATGACAGAACTGCTCAGCACAAGTCGCTTTCAAGAAGTCTTGGAGGCTAGGAAATATTGTGCACCTTGTCTTGCAGGTTGCACGACTCCTTATTCGTTGCTGTTCAGAGGCTCTACCAAGGATTTGGCTAAGGAAGCCCTCACTTACTACAGAGTCACTAGTAACAAGGTTTGACACTCAATCACGCACACGTTTCTTGTCCACAAGCAGAATCTGGTTCTGAGAATGTTGCAGGTCATAGCAGTAGGTCTTCAAAGATTTCATGTCCCACTTCAGAAGATAAAGGTCTTGTCTGGAAACCTTTCCAGCAAATTCTCTTTTGAGCTCATCGACTACCTTGGAGTTTACCTCTTCAGGTATCGTCCATTGACTTGAAGAAGTCCTCTCTTTCAAATTGGTCAAGCTCCTGTCTGCATATACGTCATAGGAAGTCACGAACAAAGATTTAGCAGGACAGAACAATTCGCTCAATTGCTGTTCTGACTTACCTGGACGGTGGCGTTCGTATCCGTATTCTTTCAACCGGTTACCATAGGCTTCTCGGACAGGATCTTTTTGTCCGTAGCCAAGAGAAAACATGGCATACCGAGTTACTCGACAGATTTCTTGCAGAGTCTTTTTCCATTCGGCTATCAGATGGAGAACATGTACGCTGATCGTTGCATCAAAGGTCATTGTTTTGAAGGGGAGGCAGCGAGCGTCTACAAGAAGCAACTGTTCTACGTCCTTTTCCTTCGCTTTGGCGGCCATTTTTCTGCTGATGTCAATTCCGACGATCTCGAAGCCTGCGTTCTGCAGGGGTTGAGCAAACCTTCCTGTTCCGACACCTATCTCCAGGACTTTTATGTACGGTTTGAGTTCGAGAACCCATGCGTCAATTAGTCTCTTCATTACTTCGCTAGGCAGACTTCTGGTTTTGTCATAGATTTCTGCAACAGGATCAAATGATATGTTGAACTGAGCGGCCTCCTACTTGCAGCCCGTATCTAGCGGATCACGACAGACTCTCTAAAGGTTTGCATAATAAGCTTGTCCCCAGAAGCAAATCCGTGCGCGGTGATATAAGATGGATTTGACTTCGTTACCGACATGGATAAAAAGAAGCTGTTTAGGAAAAGAAAGTGACAGATAATCATGGAAACTCATCAATATTTTTAAATATGAGTGTACCTTCGCTCATAGAGACTAATCTAGGGATATATCATGCCAAAACAGGAAAAAGGAAAATCACACGAGACAAGACCGGTGAGCAAACGCGCTCCAAGCTGGTGCAAGTATCAGTCTGAAGAAGTCGAAGCTCTCATAGTCAAACTCGCAAAAGAAGGCAACTCAGCCAGCCGAATTGGCACAATACTCAGAGATCAGTACTCGGTTCCATTATCAAAGCCGATAACTGGCAAACGGATTCTGAAAATCATGAAGGAGAATAAATTGGCTCCTGCCTTCCCTGAGGATCTTGCAAGCTTGCTCAAGAAAGCTGAAAGTCTTGCGCTTCACCTTGAGAAAAATCGAACCGACCTGTACAACCGTCGGGCACTCCAGCTTATTGAAGCGAAGATACACAAGCTTTCAAGGTTCTACAAGAAAGAAGGTATCGTGTCAGCAAGCTGGAAGTACGAACCAAAGATCGCCTCGATAACCTAGATTCTCCTCCAGTCCTAATTTTCCTCATTCTGTGTCCTTCCACAAGCAGTAGAATGCTCCAACTTTAAATCTTTAAATAACTTCATTCAAGTAGGCTAGGATGATCGCTATGGCTTCAGCTTCCGATGACCCGTCCAAAGGATTCTTCAACTCGGCTGAAAAGGCCGCAGCAACTATACTGGAAACAGTAAAACAGGACGGGTTGATCCACGTTTTCTCACACTTGGACGCTGACGGAGTTGCCGCAGCCGGAATAATCGGCAAAGCCCTATTCAAGCAGGACGCCCGTTTTCGAATCCGGATTACCCAATGGATCGAGGATAAAATCGTCGGTGAAATCCTTTCAGACAAGCCTCAGCTAATCATTTTCACCGATCTGGGAAGCGGTTATGTTGACTTGTTGAATGAAAAACTCTCAGACTTCAAGATCGTTATTCTAGATCATCATCAGGTCGTGGGCAAAGAATCAGAGAATTTTGTGCAAGTTAACCCTCACCTGCACGGTATTGACGGCGCGAGGGACATAAGCGGTTCAGGCGTCGCCTATTTCGTGGCAAAAGCACTAGACAAGACCAATGTTGATCTGTCCCCCGTCGCAGTAGTCGGGGCTCTCGGAGACATGCAGGACAAGTATGATCAACGCACGCTCAAAGGGTTGAATCAGAAAATCGTCGAAGACGCCGTGGGCTCAGGGTTCATGACGGTTGAGAAAGACCTCATATTCTTCGGTAGAGAAACGCGCCCGATCCTGAAAGCTTTGGCATCCACGACAACCCCGTTCATCCCAGGCATAAGCGGAGACGAAAACAACAGCCTCGCCTTCCTCAAGAGTCTGGACATCGAACCCATGAACGGCGACAAATGGCGAGCCCTCAGAGACTTGACAGAAGACGAGAAGAAGCGATTGTGCTCAAAGCTGGCAGACCACTTGGTTTCGAAAGGCTTACACTATGAAGTGACCAACCTAATCGGAAGCGTGTACATCCTGAATCACGAAGAACCTTGGACACCCCTGAGAGACGCCCGTGAATTCGCGGTGCTCCTGAACGCGACGGGAAGAATGGACAAAGCAGGTTTAGGCGTCGCTGTGTGCATGGGCGACAGAGCATCATCGCTTGAGGCTGCCAACAGGCTCTTGGAAGACTACAGACGTACGCTCAGTAAGAACTTGGGCTGGGTGATGGAGAAACCCGAAAGATTGAAGGAATTCGAAAACATCTACGTCGTATTCGGCGAAGATTTCATCAACGACAAAATGGTCGGAGCCATATCTTCCATATTGGTCTCAAACTTGCCGAACCCGGAAAAACCTCTGATAGCTTATTCCAACCTTCAAGAAGAGGGAATAGCGAAGATCTCTGCACGAACCATGGACAGCGTTGTAAGTAAAGG
>CAZHZB010000011.1:0-15415 GCA_964537045.1 uncultured Candidatus Bathyarchaeia archaeon
GTCGTTTTTTCCTCAAAGAATTAGTTCTGTCGTATGAAGTATGAGAACATGTGTGTGTACGCAAAACTACACATGACATATGGGTCACTTGAGAAATCAAACCAAAAAAAACAAGAGGAGAAAAAGAGAAAAAGAGGTGTTGTTTGTTCTAAGCTGCTTCGACGTTGGTTTCTTTGTAGTAGGTTGCTTGAGCGCTGAAGACAGAGATGGCCACTGTCAAGCCTACGTCGTTCACTGTAATGCTATCTGGGCTGTCCACATAAATTATCATTGTTCTGCCTGATGCAAGAACTATGCTGCCAGTCGGGTGATTGGTCAAATCTGTATTTGTATGATTCACCCAAGACAACTCCGTTGTCGGTGCACTGGTCGTGGTGTTGTAGTGTACGCTGGTCCATGCACTTGACTGCCCTCGAACAGCAATTTTGCTGAGTACGATATCTCTTCCGCCCGTGTTAGTTACGACGAAGGCTGCTTGTGCACTTTGAGTTGTATTCGATACGGTGAACCAGACGTGCTGTTTTGCGAGGTAGATGTTTTCTTCTTGTACTCTTGTGCTGGTGACGTTGATGGCGAAGTAGGTTACGACTCCGGCTAATAGCACTGAAACGACGAGAATGATCAGCGTTGTGACTACTGTGCTTAGAGCTGTACGATTCTTCAATATGTTCCTCATTTTTATTTCCTCGAACAACGACTAACGGCATTTTTGGATATGACAATTTGTGCGTAGAACAAAGATACACATACACTTGACAGATGGATAAACAACGATGTTGAAAAAGAATACAATAAAAATGTAGGGAGTTTTTAAGAAGAAGAAACTGCCTGTATGTTAGTTTCTCTGTAGTATATCGCCTGCGCTGAATGCAATGTAACGCCAACTGTCAATCCGACATCATTGACTGATACGCTGTCAGGGTTGACCACGTATAACAGCATTGTGTCACCCGATTTCAGGATCAATTCGCTGTTGGCTACGGTGAAATTGTACTGTGTGGCTCCAATGTTGACGTAGTTGACGCCTCCAGTGTAATTGAAGTTGGGCACGTAACTGAGATCGCCAGATATTGGGTCGTTGACTGTGCAGAACAAAACAAATTTCTGACTTGCCCCTCCTGTCTGGTTCCATGGACAATCTTGTCCCCTAACGGCGACTTTGCTGATTACAACGTCTCTTCCGCCCGTGTTAATCACCATGAGAGAGGCTAGGCAGTATGCTGATGTTCCAGCCTGAGCAGTAGCGTTGTTCCAGACGTGTTGCTTCTGTACGTGTAAGCTTTCTTCTTGGACTCTTGTGCTTACAACGTTGATCGCAAAGTATGTGACGACGGTTGCCAAAAGCACTGACACTACTAGAATTATGAGCGTTGTGACGACTGTGCTAAGTGCATGACGGCTTTTGAGAAGTCTGATCATTGCTCGCTTTCACCTCCCACCTGTAAGGATTCCTTGACGAGTCAGCTGTCGAGACTGAACAGATGCTAGTCTGAAAGTCTCGACTTACGTTCTTTCTTTGACGTACGTGATTGCCGACTCATCGCTGCCAAACACAGTCGTTGCAGGTTATAAATATCTTCTGTCGCACGATTTCATATTCGCTCTTCAGTTTGACCTTCAAAAACAATGTTCCATCTCAACCGTAGGTATTGGCACTGCGCCCAAGATTGTGATACATTGACTACATGTTTAAAGCAAATCCCACCAAAACAATAAGGCGTGTGAAAACGCTCTAGTTGACAATGCTTTTAGAACGTTGAAAGCCTTATTACTTGACGTAACTGAGAACAGATTGCCATGTCCTCACTGAGCGGAACCATACGAAGAACGAGTGATGTCTTAAGACTCGGAGCATCTGCGCAAGTCTCCGACTATGAGCAACGGTTTTCATCACTCAAAAACCTCCACGCTGACCTGCTTTCCAACTTCATCAGAATGGGGTTTGACCATGGAGAAGTGTTCAAGACTGTGCAGGCGTTTTTCGGAGCATCAACCGTCAGGTTTGCAGGCATAGATGGTACCATGTATTCTCGACCACTCTTTGATCTTGTCATATTCTTTGGCGGCGCCTACGCGTCAACGGGAACAATAACCTTCCATGAGAAGGAACCTCCCAGAGTCAACTATGACATGCGGACCCTTCAACAATCTGCAGGCATATCGAGCGTCGTGCCCATCTACGTGAACGAAATCCCAGAAGTTGACCACGCCTTCTACGAAGGTGAAAAGTCAGGAGACGTGAATCCAAATAGGCCACTTACCGATCAGTCGATAATAGACAACGCAACAGTTGCCAACTGGATAATGACCTTTGCAGAATACTATCTTGCTTACAGGCTTGCCACCGATCCGAAGCAGGAAATGCGAGTGATCCTCTTGGACAGAAGTCTCTCGGTCGAGCGTGCAAGCTTAATCTACGATACGGCCAAGCGGGACCTGTGGAAATCGAGATGCAGTCTAATCGGGTACAAGTTCAGTGATAAAGACCCTCTCGACATGAACGACCTGACAATCGCCAGACAATGCGTCTGCAACGAAGCCTTGGGTCTTCCCCCGCCGAGGGGCGACTACCTTGGACACGCTGTCATACAGCTAGTGAAGGAGAAAGGTCCTCTCAAAGAGAACGAAATCCTTGACAGACTGAAAATCAATGACGAAAAGAGAAGCCGACGCGTGATGCGAAGTTTGAAACGCGCCTTGGACTCCCAGATACTTATCAAACAGAATGGGATCTACGAACTCAACTCAAGGTACACTGATGTTCTTGAACGCGTCAAGAGACTGGTCATCACCTTGGGCGACAGATTCTTCTGCTCAGACGATTCGGCAAAGACCTCAAGTGTCATGAAAATCGTCAAAGATGGAAAAGAGCACTGGCTCACAACAATCGACATTGCCTTTCTTACACTCTTCACATTACACCTGCTGATGGAAGAGTGCTGGAAAAAGCATATCCTGCTAGTCGGGATGACAAAGGATACTGCAGCTCGAGACTTCAAACGTCAGTTGATACCCATAATGCATAACGAAGGACTCCTCAAGACATCTGTTTCACGGGTGGATTTTGAGAAACTTCCAAACACCGATCGCATGATACTTCAGTCAACAAGCATTCTGAACCCTGAAGAAATACTGCCTCCCTGGAGCTTGGTGGAATACGATTCTGCCTTTCGAACGATGATAGCTGACTCGCAGAATCGCAAAGGTTTCGTCTCGGGTGCAATAAAGAACAGAATAGGACTTGAAAAGACTTACATCAAAACGTACGTTCAACTCAGCCAAGCAAAGTCAGATCCTATTCTTCGCAGCAACGTTCTTCTCATAGATCGTCTCGCCTATCCAGAATTTGACTGCAAGCCCGAGAGCTTGGTGACGTTCCAGAGCGAATTTGGCGGCGCAAAAGAACCAGTCGAAGTGATCCTGTTCAAAGACAAAAATGTGCCGAACAAGCTTCAAGACTTGATAATGACTATGCTTGTGGCGATGTCACCCACTAGCATTCCTGAGGCTTTTGGCCACAACAAGCCTCTTTTCATAGCCGACAAAATCGCAAAATGGAATTACGGCCAATTCAAACGCGTGGTAGACACAACTGCCGACTGGATCCTCAACAATCATAAATTGAGAAGGTTCATATTCTATATGAGCACTTTCAGAGAAAGGAGAGCTTCCATTGAAGCCACAAGAAGAGACCAAGTTTAACTATACCTGTTTCACAAACTTCGACAATCGTTTTGACGCGCGACTTGCCGCGGTGATTCCCAGATTCTTCGCGGTTGCAGAAGACACGAAGCTAGCGGGAACAGGCGCAAGGTACCAGTGTAGAATCAAGGTTGAATATCAGAAAAACCTGATGGCACTCTTGGAAGAAGGCATGCTTTTGGCCGTCAGAAACTTCAAACAGCCCGAAGATGGATCTGAAAGATACACTCTTATGGAGATGAGTCGAATCTGGCCCGAACATTTCGGTTTACGCGGTCTATCCGACCATGGCTACTATCCAATGCAGTTCGAAATAATTGAACAGTCGGAAGAAGACTGGAACACAAATGACAAGACGACAATGATGATTCAGATAGACGCTATACCGATAAACTACGATTTGATCTTGGACAAACACTCTGATTTCTCGTTTGTGAAAGGTTTTTCCTATCCTGTTGTTGGCAGCTCTTGTTATGTTCTAAACAGTAACATGATTAACCGCATTTACAACCAGAAAATCGCCGAGAAACTGGGCGCAGACACGTCGAAGACTGTGGAAGACGCCAAAGCCGACCCGAGACTTGGTCTGATCAAGATGTTTGAGGCAGGCAAGACCGCGATACCGATATACGTTGATTTCGAAAAGCTCGTACGCTATCACTTCGGAGTGTTTGCGTTCACGGGCGGTGGCAAGAGCAACCTAATGTCAAACATTTTGCGAAGACTCCTATTACACACTGAAAATCCGAAGATCGTTGTTTTCGACATCAGCTGCGAGTACGCTTTCCTGCTGTTGGATGTGTTGGCTGATCCGAACGTTCAAGCGAAAGTCATTCTCGAAAACAGGATAGACTCTCAGCAGCAATTCTTCGACTCCATCGTGAAGCCTAGAGAATTCGAGGACGACGGGCGCACAAAAGCTAGCTTGAAAGCAATAATGAATCAGAACAAGCTGTCCTATTTCATAAAACCCAGACAATTGGTCCCGACATTTGGGCAGTTCATGGATGAGCTTGACGCCCAAAGAAGCGCTTCAACAGACAAACCCCATTACATGAACGCTATAGACAAAATCCATGATGCAATACGCGACTACATGGACAAGCACGGTCTAGGCGAAAACGAAGAAGTGACCGAGGATTTCGTCAGTTGCATCAACGGAATCGCCTGCGAGGCAGTTGAACAGTTCAAAGTACACGACAAAAGCGGCCTTTACGGTTGGGCAACGACGAGAAACCTTGTCCTTGACACAATCAAGCGGAACCGTGAAAGACAGACCCGTGCGACAAATGGTTTGACGGTCGAACAGATACGCGAACTGCTCGACGACCAGACAACCAGTCTAATTTGCATCTCTATCTCAGACCCTTACACAATAAAGGATCTGGCAATAAACCTCACTCAGGATTTGCTTGCTCACAGAAAACACAAGTTCCAAGTGAAACCTTGCATTCTGCTCGTGTTCGACGAGGCGCAAGAGTTCATTCCGGGCAACGCCTCAGGAATAGACGCAAAATGCTCAGCGCACGTTGAAACTCTGCTCAGACAGGGAAGAAAATACGGTCTGGGTGTATGCGTAGCCACTCAACGCATTGCTTACTTGAACACAAACGCCCTGCAACAGATACACACTTACTTTGTCGGAACTCTACCTCGCCCTTATGATCGACAATTGGTCAGCGATACATTCATGATCGATAAGAACATTCTTGAAAAAACGCTGGAGTTTGCTCCAGGTGAATGGTTGCTCTCAAGCTACATAGCGACAGGCATGGAGAATGTCCCGATATTCATAAAAGCAGACAATGCTGAACGTGAGATAGAAAAGCATTTGAAGAAGGCCGTTTAGAAACGAAGCCTAGTCTCTGATTCTTTCTCCTCTTATGAGCAGGTATTCCTTGTAGGGTTTGTACCCCACTTTGGAGTACACTTTGACTGCTGATTCATTGTGTCTCAAAACATGGATCAAAGCCGCGGGAGACTCTTTCAGAATCTCTCGGACCAAAGCCGAAACTATAGATGTTGCGTAGCCCCTGTTCCTGTAGTGTTCATCAGTGGCTATGACTCCGATGTTACTTCCGATGTTCTCGAACCGAGTGTTTCCGACCGAAACGATTCTCCCATCTTGCTTTATTCCTAACCAGTACGTCTTTTCCAGAGATTCTTTTCGATCTTCAGTCTTTATGTCGCCCCACCATTCTGGGTCAGCAGTCCGCATGATTTCAGCGACTCTCTGTGCGTCTTCGGGTCCAAGTCTGACTGGTTCATGTCTAATCTGCAGTCTCTCTTCTCCTTTGTTCAATGTCATAAGGACCAGTTCGTATCTCAAGTTCGGTTTGTATTTTCTCGTGACCAAGTCTTCACAATTGAAAGGTGCCTGCAATTCAACCTTTTCGAGGTTGACCTGTTCGAGCAGTTTTTCCACGGCTTTTCTGTTTCCGCGCAATTGAACGATCCAGTCCGCATACACCAGTGCTAATCCTTCGACTTTCTCTCCTTCCAAGGCTAGGAAAATCTTGGTCTGTTCTCTGCGTTGTTTCAGGTCGAGAATGAAGAAGTAATAGTCAAAAGGATCATGGTTGACGTGTTCCCAGAATGTCTTTTCAAATCCGTCTTCTATAGAAACTACCTTCAATTCTCTGTTGTGGAATGTCATATGGAACTGGAAAAGAAGTAGGAAGCTTGGGCTATTTAGCTTGCGTAGTAGGTGTTATTCCACATTTTTTGAGCAGCCGATTCCATTTCGCATCTGTACGCCGCTGGATTTCTTCAAGTATCTTCTCGTATTTCGGCACAAATAGATGTCTGAAGCGTCCTTGAACCTGCAGGTACTCTTTCACAGGCTTCTTCTTCTGAGGGGCTAATGCGATGACTTTGCTGGGTGTCGACAGCTGGTACTCACCGTTGACTGCTTCCCATAATGGAAAGACGCATGTTTCTACCGCAAGTTTTGAGAGCTCTATTGACTTTGAAGATTCGCTTCTCCATCCTCTTGGACAAGGCGCAAACACGTGCAGAAATGCTGGTCCGTTCACTTCGATGCCTTTCCGAGCTTTCATTATCAGGTCTTTCCAGTAGTACGGTGAAGCTGTTGCCACGTAGGGCATATCATGAGCAACCATTATGTCCGCTATTGGTTTCTTCTGCTCGAGCTTTCCCGGCACCGCAGAACCTGCTTGTGAAGTGGTTGTTGACGCTCCGTAAGGCGTGCCGCCGCTTCTCTGAATACCGGTGTTCATGTAAGCTTCGTTATCATAGAGCACAAAAAGGAAGTCGTGTCCTCTTTCTACGGCGCCTGACAATGCTTGAATGCCTATGTCGTACGTACCTCCGTCTCCCGCGAATGCGATGACATCTACCTGCTGGTCTTTGATTCTGCCTTTCTTCCTCAGTATCTTGAGTGCTGCCTCGATTCCTGACGCGTTCGATCCAGCGGTTTCAAAGGCCGTATGCAGCCACGGTGTCGCCCATGAAGTGTAGGGATAGATCGTTGATGATACTTCCATACATCCTGTTGCGTTGGTCACTATTGTCGGGCCTCTTGTGGCTTTCATAACAAGTCTGAGGACTGTTGCAGGTGCGCATCCTGCGCATGCTCTATGTCCTGAAAGGAACAGTTCGGGTTTTTGGGCTATGTCTTTTGCCGTGAATTTGCCTTCAGATATTTCCATCAGTTTTTCCTCCTTTTCACTCCCTCAATCCAATGTAATGCACGAGGTCTTCGACATGTTTCGTTTGCAGGATTTTCTGCAAGTCGTCAAAGATCTTCTTTATCTGAATTGGGCTTGTGTCTCTTCCGCCGAGTCCGTAGATGTAGTTCACAACATAGGGTCGAGTCGCAGAATCGTAGAGCGCGTGTCGGACTTCATGAAACACTGCGCCTCCTCTGCCGCCGAAGCTCATACTCCGATCCATAACCGCAACTGCTTTTGCTTTTCTGAGGGCTTTCACAATTGCTTCAGCTGGGAAGGGTCTGTAGGTGCGAATTCGCAGCAGTCCAGCTTTGACTCCGCTGTTTCTCAGTTCGTCAATTACCGCCTTTGCTGTTCCAGCAGTTGATCCTACGCATATTACCGCTATTTCGGCGTCTCCAAGCTTGTATTGCTCAAGAAGTCCATCGCCGTAGGCTCGGCCGGTAAGTTGAGCGTATTCGTCATGGATTTGTTGAATCACGTTCATAGCGTTCTTCATGGCTTCTTCTTGTTGTCGTTTGAATTCGAAATAGTAATTCGGTAAGGCCACTGGCCCAATTGTCAAGGGTGTATCAGGGTCAAGTTTGAACGGCACGGTTTTTCCCTCGTGCGTGAGTACCACCGGGAACTGCCGGGTTTTGACGAAATCTTTGACGGTTTCGTCAGCAAGGGTTTGGACGTTTTCCAAAGTGTGGCTCAAAGTAAATCCGTCGAGGCCCACCATTACTGGCAACTGGACGTCCAGATGCTCCGCGATTCTGAATGCTTGTATGACCGAATCGTACACTTCCTGGGCATTTTCGGCGTAAATCTGTATCCATCCGCTGTCACGTTCTGCCATTGCGTCAGAATGGTCTCCATGAATGTTCAACGGTGCCGACAAAGCGCGGTTTGCAACTGCCATAACAACGGGTGCGCGGCAACCTGAAGTGACGAAAAGCATTTCATGCATCAGTGCAAGTCCTGCCGAAGCTGTGGCGGTGAACACTCGTGCCCCCGTGGCAGAAGCCGCGAGACAAGCAGCCATCGCGCTGTGTTCTGATTCGGTGCATACGTATTCGGTTTCGACTTCATTGTTGGCGACGTATTCGCTGAGTTTCTCGACGATGATAGTCTGGGGAGTGATCGGATAGGCTGCTATAACATCGACGTCTGATTGTTTGACAGCGAGCGCAACAGCTTCATCTCCGTTCAGAGCATGAGTTTCTTGTTTAACAACACTTTTCACCAACATTTCCTCCTACTCAGTCTTCATGACAATCGCTTTGGTGGGACATTCGTTCGCGCATATTCCGCAGCCCTTGCAGAAGTTCATGTCAAACTCTATGTCGCCTTTCTCGGCGTTCCAGCGTATCGCACAGTCTGGGCAGTAGATTGTGCATAGCAAGCATTTAGTGCACTTCTTGACGTCTCTTTCCGGAGTGAATGATTTCCAGTCTCCGGTTAGATACGTCTTGCTGCTTTTCCAGCAAACGCCCGCTGGTGATATCTCTTTCCAACCCTTGTCCTTGCTGCTCATTCAGATTTGACCTCCTGATAGGCTTCCTTCACGACCGAAAAGTTCTTCTCGGCGACATCGGGTCTGAATCGTGCTCTCACCATTTTCTCGATCGTTTCCAAGCTTACAATTCCTGTTACCCGCGCAACGGCTCCGAGCATAGCTGTGTTCGTTATCGGGATCCCAAGAATTTTCAGAGAGATTTCTGAAGCGGGAACGGTCCACAATTTTCCCCTAGTCGAGTGAAGAAGTTTCCTTATTTCCGAAGGAGTCTCTTTCGAGTTTACTATTATGTCGCCGCCTTCCTCGCTCAGACCGTCGGCAACGTTTACCGTCTTAAGCAACGTTGGATCCAGAACAGCCACAACGTCCGGGTTGTATACTGCACAATGTATTCTTATCGGTTCGCCACTTATTCTCGTGAAAGCGGTGACCGGCGCTCCCATTCTTTCAGGACCGAATTCTGGAAAAGACTGAATGTACTTGCCTTCGGCGATGGCTGCCCTAGCGAAAAGCTCACTCGCGGTCCACGCTCCTTGACCGCCTCTTCCATGCCATCTCACTTCAAGTATTTTCTTCAAAGCGTGTCTCTCCATCATGCTTCCGAGCGTAATTGCATGATGAACAATATACGCTTTTCTAGGGAGAACCTGCAGAAGCGAAGATAGAAGGACTTATAACCCTATCAAAACGTGAATCGTACTTCGAGGTGGACAAGTTCAAACACAACGTGGTACTAACGGCCGACAGTACACTGATGAGCGATTACCGTCGGAACGAGTTCCTCGGCTTCGGAACTTGTGCACCGTCAAACTTCGTTCCCGACTTTCTATACAGACAGCTCTTCTTTCCACCAGTAAAAACGGAAAATGGCAGCCCATTTTCTGCACCCTACGGTTTAAGGAAGATCGAAGCCCAGCTGCTAAAGGAAGGTTTCAACGTTTTGACCGTTACGCCTGACCACCTCGCTTCGCACATTCGTGATGCAAAAGTGCTCGGAATCCATGTCATGGACCCATTCGGTTTGGGACCTGCTTCAAGCACGCTGGCAGCGATTCTCAAGAAGGAACCCTTCTTAGCTGTACACTTCCGAAAGCTTCTCGAATCGCGCGAGGTCAGAGAAGCGAAGAAGCGAGGTCTGAAAATAGTTGTAGGCGGTCCAGGCGTGTGGCAGCTTAGCTACAGACCCTATTTCGTCGAGAAATACGGCATAGACTGTGTAATACAGGGAGAGGCCGAAACCATCGTTGGAAAAATCTTCAAGGCAGCTCTGGACGGTCAACCTCTGCCATCTGATTATGAGGTCAGTGTAGACGAGACACCGAAATTGGATGAGATCCCGAACATAGTTAACGCTGCAGTCAATGGGCTCGTGGAAATAGGCCGAGGCTGCTGCCGAGGATGCAAATTCTGCAGCGTCACCTTAAGGCCACTGCGCTGGTTTCCACTGAAAAAGATTCTTCAAGAAGTGGATGTGAATCTTGAGCGCGGAGGCGGCAACAAGAGCATCATCCTCCATGAAGACGATGTCATGCTTTACGGCTCTAAAACCACTTTACCAGACGAGGAAAAACTGCTAAAACTCCACGAAGCCGTCGTGCCTAAGGCCGGAGGAATAGCTTGGAGCCACTGTTCCCTTGCCGCTATTGCCGCAAAACCAAAACTCTTCACGCAAGTTGCGGAGATTATCCGGCAGAAACAACGATGGTGGGGAGTTGAGATCGGACTCGAGACAGGTTCCCCTCAGCTTGCGGCCAAAATCATGCCCGCAAAAGCCCATCCCTTCAAGGCTGAGGAATGGCCTGAAGTCGTGCGCACCGGAATGGCGCTGATGCATGACAACATGCTCGTTCCGGCATGCACGCTTATCGTCGGCACGCCAGAAGAAACTGAAGACGATCTTGTCAAAACGATGGAAATGATGGATGATGTGAAAGACTACAGAAGCCTAATCGTGCCATTGTTTTTCGTGCCGATGGGCAGGCTGAAGGACGAGGACTGGTTCAAGGAGAGCATGATGACGAAAATCCATGAGGAACTGCTCATAAAATGCATTGAACATGACTTCCGTTGGTTGAACAGCTTGATCGATATGTCTTTTGCAGAAAGTTGGAAAGCCCTCGCGATCAAACCCTTCTACAAGCTTTTCACGTCAACTGCAAAGTTCAAGATTAAGCGGAAGGGCATCAACGCGAAATTGTAGACAACTAGACTTAAATACCTCTGAAAACCCACAACTTGTAACTCTCTTCGGATGCCGCCGTAGCTCAGTCAGGTAGAGCGGCTGGCTGTTAACCAGTCGGTCATAGGTCCGAGTCCTATCGGCGGCGCCACTTTACATCTTCGATTTCTCTTTTCTACGAAAAGCAGTGAACTAAGAACGTTTTCCTCAGGATAACCACAGGAAAGATACATGTATGAATCATGGGCACCGATTGCTTCAGCTGGTTCGATAGTTTTGCTTCCCCATTGAATTCGTCTTGGGTATCGTGATGACAAATCGTGCTCCCTCGTCAGGTTCACCTGTTTCTTGAATGGACCAACCGTAGACTTCCATCATTTTCTTTATCAGGAAAAGTCCGTAACCCGTGCCACCACCTTTACTGTAGCCCTCTTTGAAGAGCTTCGGCTTGTCAACATATGCTATGCCTGCGCCGTCGTCTTCATAAATCAGATTGAGCTCATCCTGGCTTGTTTTCTCACAATGGACTCCTATTCCAGTTGTTTTCTCACCATGCTTCAATGAATTGTCTATCAGATTGTAGAACAATTGCCGTAGGAGTGAATCCGCAAGAACAGTCAGTCCATGACAATCGTTCGTGACTTTCACTTGCTTCAAATTGGCAAATAGTGAAGTCGCTTCGCAGACGGTCTTCTCAATGTCCACATACGCCAACTCTTCAGCCCCTAGCATCTCATAGGCCCTTGCAAACTCGAGAATCTTAGCTGATTGTTGAACTGCGGTTTCTATCTCAGCAAGATAATTCACGACTTTGCTATTGCCAGCCAACTCTTTCCTCGCCAGATACGCGTTTCCGCTAATTGCGGCTAGTTTGTTTCGAATATCGTGTCTGGACAAACCGCCAACCACCCGAAGCTTCTCATTCATTATCTCCAGTTTTTTCATAGCTGTCTGCAAGTCTTGTTCGGTTTTTTTCCTTTGAGAAATATCTTTGTAGATGGCAATGTAACCCGCCAGGCGACTCTGAATGGAAATCGGAGCGGCAGAGACTGAAACAGGGATCAGGGATCCGTCCTTTCTTATTCTGAAAGTGTCGTGATAGACAAATCCTTTCGCCGTTCTTTCATCCAACATCTTTGCTTCTTCAATCAAATTTCTTGGTACTACAACGTCATTGAGGTGTTTTCCCTTTACCTCATCCAGTTCATATCCAAACAAGCTCGTGAAACGAGGGTTAATGTCTAGAATATGCATATCTGGGTCTGTGTACGCTGTTGCTTCAGGATTGCCGTTAAACAGCGCTGCAAACTTCTGTTGACTTTCAAGAAACCTTTGTTCGGCTCTCTTCCGGTCTGTGATATCTTTGGTTATCGCCGCTATGGAAGTTGGGTTGCCCTTGGAATCTACGACGACACTTGCTGATAACTCCGCAAGAAAATCCTGTCCATCCTTTGTCAAGAGAGTGAACTCTTCATTTTTGACTGATCCTTTTTTCAGAGTATTCTCGAAAACTTCTTTTGCTTTCTGCTGATGCTGTGGAGACACAAACTCGAAGCTGTTCTTTCCGATAGCTTCCTCTCTTGTACTAAATCCATGCAGTTTCAATGCGGCTTGGTTTAGCTCAACGACATTTCCGCTCAGATCAAAGACGGTGATTGCATCTGGAGACGAACTGAGTATCGCTCTCAGTTTCTCTTCACTTTCACGAAGCACTTCCTCAGATTTCCTGACCTTAACCAGTTCTGTTATGCTGTGGACTAGCTCTCTGTAGACGGTCGTAGTCTCTCCTGTTTTGTTGAAGTATTTACTAGCTCCTATGTTGAGGGCTTTTATCGCGACTTCTTCTCTGCCTTTTCCTGTGAACATGATGAAGGGAATTGCGTTTCCTTTGCTTCTCAGCGTCTTCAAGAATTCTAGGCCGTCTTTTTCAGGCATTTGATAGTCAGAAACGACGATGTCGTACTTTTCCTTCTCCAGCTTCTCCAGGGCTTCTTCAACAGAAAGAGCAGTGTCAACCTGAAGTGGCCCTTCCATCTCTATAAACTGCTTACTGATTCTCAGGAGATTAGAGTCATCGTCAACATGCAAAACGCGTATCAACTTTCTCTCGTTCAAGTCGACTACTACTTCTGGAGAAGATTCGACGGCGTATTCTTTCATCAAACCCACTTCTATGCGTATATACCCTTGGAGACGACGAATACTAACATGAACAGTTTCATGTTGATAAAACGATTATGAACGATCAATCAATAGTCAGAAGAAACGCCCATTTCAGATATCCGCTAGGAATAAGAATACAAAGCGCGAGCGCTGTATCAGGAGCTTACTAGTGATTCGTTTTACCAATTCATAAGTGATATTAAACCTGAAATGAAGAAACCCTTAAGGGTTCAATAATGTCGGAAACAATATCTGATGTTAACGTAGTGATATCAACTGAGCCTCTACCTTCCAATGAAAAGATAGTTGAAAGGAAGACCATAGTCTATGAAACCCGTCTTGATCCAACCGTCATAAAGTTGACTGGAGAAAAAGTCAAAGACCAACTGTTTGCCAGATTCGGATTTCTGAAACCCAAACCAGAAGAGGTCCAATTTGTCTCAATGGACAAGTACTATGAACCTTATGTGATGATCAGTGGAACGTATTCTCTCAATTACTATCGCAAATGTGTCTATCCAGTCAGTATCGACAAGCAAGTGCTCGAAGTCATCCTTCTTGATCATAAACTCAAACCCGAACAATCGACGGATTCCTCTGCCAGAGATCGTTATGTGATCAAACTCGAAGGAGAGGAGCGAATAGTAAACGAAGCCAAAGCCTCTCTTCTCTTAGATAGGTTTGGCCAAGACGTTACCCTCGAGAAACTGCCATTTGCTCCTTCAGAGAAAAATCCCAAGAAAATACTCGCAACATGTGGCGTTGAAGAGATCGCAGAAAACGCGGACGTTGACATGCTCCGCTCCAGAATACTCAAACACCCCGCAGACATTAGCCGAATTGTCAGTGAACTCTTTGAAGTCACCGAGCGAGCTGTGATCTACACTCCACGATTCACAGTTTTGTATAGAAACTTGAAGACAAATGAGGAAAGAACAATAGAATTCGACGGAGTCACAGGTGAAAGACTCCAACAAAGAAAGCGCGCAGTTTCACATGGAACCGTTTCTGTTCCTCCTCCGCCTCCTCCGCTAGAAGAATAGTGCAAATTGTATGCGTCTGATGGATTTTTCAGATTCAAGGCTTTTTATATTCCAATTGCGAGTTGTGCGCGTCTGTCTACCATCGTTTTCTGCTTTGGATCGCCCGCCAGCGCGCGCGAAGTCTTCTTGAACACGTTGAACTCAGCATTCAGGAAAGTGGCAAACAGATCTCGTTGAAACATCAATTCACTTTGCCTCGCAAAACGTTTTTACTATGCGTTTCCATGAATCATTGATTGATGCCGACAGAAGCAAACGACTTTGACTATCCTGAGAATGTTCGCTTTCAATGCACAAGATGCACGAAGTGCTGCGGAGACACTCCAACAAAGACAAGACACATTATCATGATAGAAGTTGAAGCTAGAAGAATCTGTGAGGCAACTCTGCAGCCCATTGTGACTTTCGCCCACAGAATTAAAGGGCGTACACCTTATGTTTATGAGATGCGGAAAAATCAAACAGGAAAATGCGTTTTTCTCAACGAAGACTCTTGTACAGTTTATGCTCTCAGACCGCTGGTCTGTCGATTCTATCCATTCAAGCTGAAACCTGGAAAAAGAGGTGGGCATCTCTTTTCATTCACAAACGAGTGTCCAGGAATAGGGGAAGGAAAGCGGCTGACATTGGAAGAATTCCGAGAGCTCATGAGAGAAGCCAAAGACCGACTAGGTTGAGGTTCCAATACTCGCTGGCTAGTTGTCGACTGGAGCGCGCCAAGATTTCAGAGTCATGGAAGTTCTTTGCTCTTAAGAGGAGTTGCGAGAAGCATGCACTGTGTTGAGCGTGGTTGTCTTCATCGATATTGGCGGCGCAGGAGAGTTGAAGACTATCGGGCGTTTCTGCAGATGTTTGTGTCCGCATCCACACTCAAAACCGACAGTCTTGCCATGGTCCCTGACCTGTCTCCATTTCTTGCTGCCGCACTTGAGGTTTTGACGGTGAATTGTCCAGAGCTGTTTTGCTTCCACCGGAGTTAACGGAGCGTAGCTCTTTGCTCTCGTAGAATACCATACAACATAGGCTGTGAAGCATGCCCACAGAGCGGGCGCGATTATCCACAGGTTGGACATGAATATCTCAATCATGCTTTTCACCATGTGTATTTCTGTTCTGCATAGATACAATATGTCCC
>CAZHZB010000012.1:0-15041 GCA_964537045.1 uncultured Candidatus Bathyarchaeia archaeon
CTTCTTCACGCGTTGCTAACTGTCAAATTCGTGGGAAACCAAATCGTTGGCGGAACAGGCATCAACATCCTTGCTCTTGGCATCACAGCTTACCTGTCCCAAGTAATCTGGGGATCAAGGGGCGCATCACAAAGCGTAAACGGACTTGGCATGATATCAATTCCGTTACTAAAGGACATACCTATTCTAGGGGAAATTCTGGGATCAACCACCCCGCTCGTCTACGTAATGTTGATCCTAGTAGTTTTCACATACATCGTCTTATTCAGAACTCCAATGGGATTACGAATTAGAGCAGTAGGTGAACACCCAGCCGCAGCGGACACAGCAGGAATAAACGTCTACCGAACAAAGTATCTATTTCTCATGATCAGCGGCATGCTAGCTGGCCTCGGAGGCGCATTTCTGTCACTAGGACAGTTGAACTTCTTTGTCTCTTCAATGACAGGAGGAAGAGGCTTCATTGCTCTTGCCGCAATGATTCTCGGAGGATGGATGCCATTCGGCGCATTAGGAGCTGGCCTCCTCTTCGGTTTTACCGACGCCTTGCAGATGAGGCTACAGGGCGCCGGACTGCTCGCACCTCAAATCATCCAAGCCATTCCGTACATAGTCACAGTAGTCGTGCTAGCAGGCTTGGTCAGAAAGAGAACTCCACCTAGCGATTACAAACCCTACGAAAAAGAATAACGTGACATACAACGATCGTGTCCATTGTCACCTGTCACGTCTGGCTTTCAACATGTTTCCCAACACTCGTACTGCTTCAATCGCTATCTGCGACTCTTTCTTGATCGCATTCTTTACCCTGCGGTCCAGTTCTCCGGTTCTTTCACCCGGCTCGAACTCGCCTTTCCCCACGCCCATTAGTGGGTTTCCATCCACCGCCAAGATGGTTCCTGCTCTCAGCTTCTTCGCTCTGGCGAACGTAAATATCAACGAAGATTCCATCTCGACGGACAAGACATTGCGCTTGCTCCATAGTTCTAGATTGGCCATGTCGCCGTAGAAAGCGTCTGTCGTCAAGATCGGACCGAAATGAACTGTCTGATTGAGCTTCTTTGCAGCTTGAACCAGTGCGGCAGTCACACCGAAATCTGCGACTGCAGGAAACTCGATCGGCGCGTACACTCTAGATGTTCCATCGCCACGCACGGCAGAGGTTGCGATAACTATGTCTCCCATCTTTATTTCGGGTTGAAGAGCTCCTGTCGTTCCAACTCGAATGAAGGTCTCAGCCCCAATTCTCGCCAACTCCTCCACGACAATCGCAGTTGACGGACACCCGATTCCAGTTGAACAAGCGGATATTCCTATGCCATCGACACTTCCGGTATACGTTACAAAACCCCGGTAATCCGCAACCTTAGAGCTTTCATCGAAAAAGGAGGCAATTTTCGCAACTCTTCCAGGATCGCCTGAAACGAGAACATATTTCGCAACGTCTCCCACTCCGCACATTATGTGCGGTTGAACACGTTTCTTCATTGTCGTCTCCCAGTTCTATATGTGGTGTCGCAAAATATGTTTTCTGATACGTCTTCATTGAGAAAACAGATTACTGCCGACGGAAACCAACAAGACGCTGAAAAATCTGGTGCGCGCTAACCCATCAATTGAACTATTGCTCCGACGGCTTTGCCGGGCACTCCTTTGCGGAATTTGGCAGTGACCACACCTTTCTTGCCGTGCAGGCTCACGATTTTCCCGATAAACTCGTTCTTCTCAAACTTCAAAATCACCTTTTTTCCGATAAGTTGACCTGCCTTTGAAACTGAAACTGCGTCTGTAATTTGGATCAAGCACCATTTCGGCATTTGAGTTCTGATGCCTATTCGATAGTTCACTATTCGTCCAGTGACAGGTTGAGACATAAACATCCACCACTATTGTAACACCCCTTAAGACACATACCTCACTCTTAAACATGTTTCACTTCTCAATCCCTCTTCTTCTGCTTATCAGAATTTGGGCGAGCGCGCTACAGGCGAGCCAGAAGCGGCTTTTCGCCCAGAAATTACAGCTTATTCAGCTCCGATTGCGCAAAGACCCGGATGCATCTTAATATGCTACCATGCGCACTGTATAATAGGTAGAATTCTCGTAGGAAAAATGTTGACAAAAGACCTTTGAATAGGTTTTGTCGCTTTTCTCGTCCATTCTACTGAAAAACTTGCGCGCATGAGGAATGAGTTGAAAAGCTTTGAGGAAAAAAACGTCAACTGGTGAGTACCTTGCTTTTATTTCAGTAAAGTATGAAGTTGACCCTGACAAGTTCTTCCTTGCTTTGATCATGGCAGAAGAGAACCAGAAAGCGACTATTGGAAACCTAACGATCGAATGTCGGGGCAAAACAGAAGACAAAGCGATGTTTCTCATATCGAAAGACTCCAAAGTTGTTGCGCAGTTTTCAGTACTGAAGGAGTTTCTCATGGAGCAGGGCAGTCCTATTAGAAGCTACATGGACACTAACATGGTGCGAAGGTTCCTGGCTAGAAAGAACATGAGGTCGTTCATGCTTCCGATCAGAGATCTGAGGATTGGAATGAGACAAGTTAGTTTAAGGGCCAAGGTCTTGGAGATTCCGAAATCAAAACTTGTGTATACACGCTATGGAAACTACGCGAGTGTCGCAAACGCTCTGATAGCAGATGAAACCGGGACGATCAGATTGTGTTTATGGAATGAACAGATAAGCTCAATCTCGACTGGAGATACGATTCAGCTTAAAAATGCAAGAACGTCTGTGTTCAGAGGACAAAGACAACTGTGCATAGGAAAGAACGGATCACTCAGCAGCATTGAAGAGCCCATCACACCAATCGAGAGAAGCTTATTGCCCCAAGTGCCGGTTTGATTGAAACGAATGGCGCGACCCTATGGAAACCTTTAAGTCAGCCGCGCGACTTGTATGTGCGGTAATAATTGGAAATATCACGTTTTTCAATTATGCTCAATGTCAATAGAGGTGATTCTAAAGATGTCTCAAAGAAGAATTTTCGAAGTCAAGTGCACTGATTGTGGCCAAGCCACCACAGTACCTTTCAAGCCTACGGAAGGCAAACCAGTCTACTGCAGAACGTGCTTCTCGAAACACATGCTCAAGCGATCAGAAACTGCCGGTACGAATTTCAGTTTCGACCCGAAACAAGCATGGGCACGACGCGGAGATAACTGGAAGGGAAGAAAGGAACAGGAACCGACTGGACTTTTCAAACAGTTCTAACCAACTTCCAGCAGAAAGTGATGTTTAGCTGTAAGACAAGACGCTGAGAGGAATGAAACAGAAAAAGTTGGACCTCCCAGCATCAGATGCGCATCATAAGCATGATTTTCGCGTGAGGAGTAACTTATGAAAATGGTGAAAGGTTGGAGAAAAATAGACAACGAAAGAGGGTACATGAATGAGACAACAGGACAGAATCTTGTTGTCAGAAAGAAGCAGTTCGGAGAACACTTCATAGTGCTGCTTTTTCCCAGAGTAAGGATTGACGATAAAGGAGAAACAATATCACCAGAGTATGCGACTGAATCAAAGGCAGGATCCTATGCGATGGATTGGATGGAGAAACATCCGCGAGGAGCTGAACAGACTCCCTCGCACACACGCCTAGTGGAGGTGACCGAAGATGAGTAAGAGGAGCAAACCTCTAGGAAAAACGGTAGATAAGCAAAAGGGTCACCAAACAAGAAGAGCTCGTGGTGGAAAGAAACAGAAGAGAAGATAGCGATACGGCTTTTCGGGCGCGCTTTCATCCTTATAAGCTACGTTGAGAATGTATAGTGTAGGAAAGGCCTGCCGATAGATTATTGCCCATCTCTTGCACTCGGAAATCGCTTGCTTTTGCCTAAGAGGTAGTAAACTATGTTAAGAATCAAAAAAACTTTTGACGTGAACCGTAACAAATTCGAGATAATAGCGGAGATACTGAGGCAGCTAAGAATACCAACAGGCAAGACGAATATTATGTCACACTGTAATATGAATACCGCACAATCAGGACAATACTTGACTCTCATGAAGTCGAGTGAGCTCATTCGGAAAGACGCGATAGCTGGAAGAGTGACGTACCAAAGGACGAATACGGGCCGAGAGTTTCTGGAACTCTATAACAAGATGAGTGTGTTACTTGATTCCGGTATTTCTGCAGCTCCTGCAATGTAGGGGTCAAGAGAGAAACAAGAAAAGCAGCGCATCTAACACTTACAAAATCATGATTGACTTGACCCTACGGGTATTTCTGAGAACAGCCTCTTAGCCGCGCGAGGATCGGCCCACACAGAGAGAAACCACACGTAAAGTAGGCCGCGAATGACATGCCAATTCATTCCGTCAACGAGTGATGCCAATGGAGTATATACTCCGGCAACGCCAACCCTTTTTCACCAAGTCTCTCGACCAATTTCACAGGCAAGGGGCTCAGAACGAACGCTGCTCGCACGTAGAACCTTCGAGGCTGCCCGCCCTTGACTTCCTCCTCCAGTGCTATATGAAGATCCGACTTATCACTCAGCGTGGACTTTCGCGTTCCCGTGATCGACAGAATCGTTCCATTCATTTTCTTCAGAGTCTCGCACCAAGCTATGACAGGTTTTGTCTCTCCGGAAAATGATATCAAGATCTCAAGATCGCCAGGCCTCGGCGCCGGTGTGTTTACTCCTCTTGCGATGTACACATTGTCTCCGAGAGTGCTCTTGATGTGAAAGAGCCTTATCGCGGTCATTTTGACTATTGCGCTGGCTGTACCTTTTCCACCAAGAAACACGCTTGTGCGCTTCTCTAACGCATCGACAAGACGCACGTATATGTCAGAACTCGCTATCGAATCAACCATTGGACCGAGCTTCTCAAACTCTTCCTCACACAGTCGAATGACGTCGCCTGCTTCCAAGTTGCGGAAAATCGCTTCCGTCATCATTGACAGAAGCAGAAGGCTTCCCAACTCGAAGATGTCTCCCATTATACCTATTTCACTGTAATCAAGCGATGGCTTCGCCCTGTCTCGGCCTTTCAACTCAACAACATTTCCGTACTTACTCACCACATCTGCCAACGGCGACTTCAAGTTGGAGGTAATGAGACCCATAGAGAACTTGGACGTCTTGGTGTCACCAATGTACTTTGCAAGATCCTCAGCCATCACTAAAGGGTCGCCAGACACGCCGCTTCCAGAGTTCGTCAACAGCAAGATCCTGTTGTATCGTCTTTCCAACTCTGCAGCAGCATCGTACATGTCCTTTCCAGGGAAGCCTGGATCATCTGGAGTGATTACGACTTTGTTTCTCCAGCCTATCTGGCTGATTGCAATCTGGCTCATGGCCGCGTTAATAGAATAAAGTGACCTCCCAGAACCTCCACAAATCACACAATCAGCGGATTTCAAACTCTCGTAAAGTGATGATAATTCTCTCTTTCGTACGTTCGAGATGTTTTCTCTGATTCGGTTGATGTAACCTATGTTACAGACTTTGCTCTTGATGTCTCCCACTACCCACTTAATCAGAGACTTGGCCAGTTTATATTTGCCTTACGCATACTCGCGCGGACGCGTACATGCACAAACATCAATTGAAAGATAATCTAGACAGGACCATTCGTGCCGGCACAACCTTTACATCAGAAACCTCAATTCTTTAACCCCAAATACCTAAGCTGACAGGACAGGAACTGCTGTGGATGCAAGCACAAGACAAATAGCAAAACAGCGAATACAGATACTCTTCATACTGGCAGAACAGACGATTCATGAAAACCCGAATCTGGCCGAGCGGTACATCGAAACAGCTAGAAAAATAGCCATGTCCGCCAAAATCCGGTTGCCGACCGAGTGCAGACGACAAGTCTGCAAACACTGCAAGAGCTTTATCTTGCCGGGAACAAACTGTAGGGTACGATTGCAGCAAAGACGTGAACCGCACATAGTAATCACTTGCCTAAAGTGCGGTGGAAAAACAAGAATCCCAATAACGAAAAAGGAAAACCGAAAACATGAGTGAAATGACTCCTGGAAAAAAAAGATTCATCAAGAGAAAATTCGGAGAAGAAAAGCCAACGGTGTGGATTGGCAAGAGCGGAGCCTCACCCGAACTGATAAAAGAAATATGCAAACAGCTGGCCCAAAACAAGTATGCCAAGTGCAAGATTTTGAAGAGCGCTCTAACAGAACAAGAGACAAAGCAGATTACGACAACAATAGCCGAGCAAACAGGAGCAACACTTGTCGAAGTTAGAGGCCATACTTTCATACTTTACAAGCCTCGCGACAAGTGAAAGCCTTTATATTCAGCTTCATGATTCTACTGAACGAAAACTCAAAGGGATAATGAATATTGGTAACCCCCAATGACGTTCCAGTCTCTAAGTTCATCGATAGGCTAGCCAAATATCTGAAGGAAAACGTGGATGCGGTAACGCCTCCTGTATGGACCAGCATTGTGAAAACGGGGAGCCACGTTGAACAGCAGCCCCAGAACCCAAACTGGTGGTACATCAGATGCGCATCTTTGCTTCGCAAGATATATGTTCATGGCCCGATAGGGCTCGAGAAACTGCGGGCCGATTACGGTGGAAGAAAAAGCAACGGTGTAAAACCGCATCACGCATCAAAATCAGGCGGTTCAGTCATAAGAAAGGCCTTACAGCAACTTGAAACCTCGAGTTACATTGAAACCGTCAAGTCACGTGGCAGACGAGTGACACCTGCAGGCAGAAAACTTCTCAAAGAAGTAGCAGAAGAAGTCGGCAAAGAGATGGCAAAGGAGTTTCCAGAACTCGAGAAGTACCAGAAAGGTGAGTAACATGTCCGACGAGGAGCTAGAAGAGCTCCGCAGACGAAGACTTTCCGCTATGCGCAGACAGGGAGCTGAAGAACAGAAAAGCCATCAAGCGGAGGATCAGATGGAGCAGGAAAAGCAGGCCCTGCTCAGAAGCATACTAACGCCGGAAGCAAGGCAAAGACTGGCAAACCTAAAAATGATCAAACCAGAATTCACGGCTCAGCTGGAGCTTCAACTCATCCAGTTGGCGCAACAAGGACGAGTGCCACTCCCAATGAGTGACGAACAACTGAAGAAGATACTCATCCAACTCCAATCGCGCAAGCGTGACACGACAATAACCAGGAGGTAGGAAAATGACTCGAAACAAGCCAACAGCCAAGAAAAGAAGACTAGCGAAAGCTGGAAAACAGAAGAAAGCAGTCCCAACATGGGTCATAGCCAGAACAGGCGGAAAATTCAGAGCACACCCCAAACGGAGACAATGGAGAACAAGAAAACTGAGAGCATAGGAGAGAAAGCTGATGGAAAAAGAAACAAAAGAAGTTGCCAAGACCGAAGAGAAAGAGAAAAAACTCGCGGAACCCGCTGAAGACGAGGAACTGAAAGAAGAAGAACTTGAGGCAGCTTTAGAAGAGATTCCAGAGGAAGAAGCAAAGGAAGAGACTAAGGAAGAAGAGAAAGAAGAACTCCCTCCAGCTGAGGAAAAGGAAGAAGCCAAGCCTCCGAAAGAAGAGAAGACCAAGAAAAAGGAAGAAGAGGAAATCGTTGAAGAGCGAATCTACACCGTTCCCCTTGCCAAGGCTTGGATAGTGCCGGCTAACAAGAGAACTCCGAGGGCGGTTCGCATGCTTAGATCCTTCATAGTCAAACACATGAAACTTGAAGCGAAAAAAGAAGGAGAAACAGAAGAGGAAGAAGAGCCCAGCAAACTCGTTATCAACAATGAAGTGAACGAGAGAATGTGGGCAAGAGGCATTGAAAAGCCTCCGAGAAAAATCCGGGTACGCGCAGCAAAAGACAAGGAAGGTAATGTGACGGTTTATTTGGCTGAAGGAGATTGATCCTTGGCCATTTACCTGTCAAGCATCGTTGGAAGCTCAAGTATAGGTGTCTATTCATTAGCCACCGATCGAATTCTAATCGCCCCAGGCTCAGTCCCGATAAAAAAAGCAGAGAGACTGAGCGAATGGCTGAAAGTCAAACTCGTGCATTCGTCCATCGGTGGATCTATCCTGGTCGGAGCACTCGCTTGCGCAAACTCCAATGGAATTTTGCTTCCCAGCTTCGTGAAAGAAGAAGAGGTTGAAGCCATCCAACGGTGCTTCAAAGGAAATATAACTGTGATGGAAACAAGGAAAACCGCGTATGGAAACCTTGTTCTCGCAAACGATCATGGCGCAATCGTCGATCCACGTCTTAAGACCCCTGAAATTCAGAAAATCTCTGAAACCCTTTGCGTTGAAGCGGTACGAGGAGAAATCGCCGATCTGCCTTATGTTGGCTCTCTCGCCGTAGCCACAAACAAGGGCGTCCTTGCCCATCCATTGTTGAAAGACTCGGAGCGCCAAGTTCTCGAACAGGTCTTGAAAGTTCCTGTTGACGTCGGCACCATTAACTGTGGCATCCCCTATGTAGGCACAGGCCTGATAGCCAACAGTCATGCGGCTATTGCAGGATTACTGACCACTGGACCAGAGATATTTATAATAGGGAATGCCTTGGATGTTGTGAAAGAGGATGACACACTTGAAAGTCTTCAGAGTCACCGGTGAAATAGCCAAGCCCAACTTGAAAACTCCGTTCAGAAAGGAGATTGTGTGTGAAAAGCCGGAGCATGCGAAAGAAAAGGTCTACGCTGAGTTGGGCAGCAAACACCGTGTAAAGCGTTATCACATCAAGATAACAAACATCGAAGAAGTCTCCCCGGAAAACATTGAAAACCCATTTTTGAAGAAGCTTGCAATGGGAGAATAGGAAATTGGCAAGCAAGGGCGAAGAAGAGCTTCAGAAACTCAGCATCGAAATGCGACTTCTCGAACAGACCGCAGAAGCTCTGCAATCCAGAATGACTATGGTAAACACTGCAGCAAATGATCTATTGTACGCCCAAGCAACACTGCAAGGACTGGAAAAGGAAGCTGAAAAATCCGAGATCCTTGTTCCGATCGGAGGAACCTCATACATTAGGGCAAAACTCGACAATCTAGACGAAGTCGTCGTAGGAATGGGCGCAGGCGTTTCGGTTGAAAAGACAAGAGAAGAAGCAAAGGAGATCATCAAGAAACGCTTAGAAGACCTTGACAAAACGAGAAAATCAATACAACAACAGTATACACAAGTTGCAGAAAGAATCAACCTAGACCGAGAGAGAGCTGAAGCACTAATCGCCGCTGCGAAAGAAAGGAAATCTCAGGAAAATGTTTGAGAAACTCAAGTCTGGGCTCAAGGGACTTGTAACAAAAGTAACCACGGTAGAGCTGAAACCCGAGAACGTACGCCCGATTCTTTCTGAGTTCAAGATGAGTCTCGTTGAAAACGACGTAGCCTTTCCGGTTGCAGAAAAAATCTGCACCGAAATGGAAGAGCGATTGAACAAAGTTCAGGTCAAGCGTCTTGAAGATCGGAAGAAGATCGTTGAACAACAACTCCGCGACGTTCTCTTGGAGACAATGCAAACAAACAGCAAGATCGACCTTTTGAAGGCTATGGAAGAAAAACGCAAGAAAACAGAGCCGTTTATCATAGTTTTCGTGGGAATAAACGGAACCGGGAAGACCACTACTATAGCCAAAGTCTGTCGGTTTCTCAACAAGCGCGGATACTCGGTTGTAATCGCCTGCAGCGACACCTATCGTGCGGGTTCGATAGAACAACTCGAAGAACATGCGAAGCGGCTTGGAATAAAGATGGTCAAACACTCCTATGGTGCTGATCCTGCAGCAGTGGCTTATGACACGATCACTCATGCTAAGTCGCATGGAATCAACGTCGTGCTTATTGACACTGCAGGGAGAATGCAGACTAACCAGAACCTTATGAATGAACTTGTTAAGATTAAGCGCGTTGTGAAACCGGATTTGACGGTGTTAACGATTGATTCGCTGATTGGGAACGACGCCGTTATGCAGGCAGAAGAATTCCACAAAGCAGTCGGGGTAGACGCCACTATCCTGACTAAGGTCGATGCCGACGTTAAAGGTGGTTCGGCTTTAAGCGTAACTTACGTTACTCAGAAGCCCATCCTGTTCATAGGAACAGGTCAAAACTACGACGATCTGGAACAGTTCGATCCAGAAAGATTTGTGCAAATGATTCTCAAGTAACTTGTATCATGCGCTTTTCTAGTTCAACAGTCCTCGTTTAGTGTTTTCTCAGCAGTTCAAGCAGTATTGCTTTCGCCGAGTACAGCCTGTTTTCGCTTTGTTCGTATATGATGGATTTCGGACTTGGAACCACGTCGCCTGTTATTTCGTAGCCTCTGTGTATGGGCATGTCATGCATGACGTATGCCTTGCTGTTCTTCAGCAGTTGCTTGTTGATTTGATAGGGCATCATTTGTTTGAGGCGTTTCTCTTTCTCAGCGATAAATTTGGGGTCAGTGAAAAATTCCATGTCAACCCAAGTGTCGGTGTAAACAAAATCTGCATCTTTAACTGCTTGTTGGACATCCAGAGTCGTTTCCCACAGCCTTGTCTTCTTGGCGGCTTTGAGAAGTTCATCATCACGAGTTGGTTCATTGAATATTGGGGTTACAGTCGTTATTTTCACCCCAGTTTTTGTGCATCCTTCGATTAACGAGTTGCATACGTTGTTGTGAATCCCCACATAGACGAGCTTTACACCTTTGAGTTTACCCTTCTTCTCCTTGATCGTTATCAAATCTGCGATTGCTTGACTGGGGTGATATTTCTCGTCGCATCCGTTGATCACTGGAACTCGTGAGGCCTTAGCCATGGTCTGCAGATCGGAGTTTCTCAGCAATCTCGCCATGATGCAGTCAACGTTTCGAGAGAGGTACTGAACTTCATCGCCCAAGTCTGCCAAAGCAAAATTCGTGGTTCTCCAATCGATAAACAAGGCGTGTCCGCCGAGCTGAGTCATGGCGACTTCAAAAGATACTCTGGTCCTGGTGGAGGTTTTCTGGAAAAGCAGCGCGCATGACTTGTCTTTCAAGGCTTCAGTGTATTTTTTTGGATTGTGCTTAACGTCAATACCCTTATCAATCATGCTGGTAAGCTGCTTACCGGTCAACTTCGTGAAATTGAGCAGATGCATATTCACACCCGTTAACTAGCTTCAAACCGTTCAACAACCTTTTTCAATTATAAGCTTTATGGAAACCTTATTCTCACAACCTCGTATCTTCACTTGGAAGCAATCAAATGATTCTCATCGTCGCTTCAAACAAAGACCCTGCAAGTCTCAATATTCGAAAACAGGTTCTGAGCAACTATGATTTTCAGGAGAAAGCTGAGAAATTCGAATCAAACCCAGTGTACGAAGCCAAGATCAATAGCAACGTCGCCAAACTGATAACATTGAACAATGAATCCATCTATGCGCAGCACCTTCCAGAATCATTCGCTAATCTGCAACTAGTCGTTTTCATCTCACGTCACAGCAGCGTCAGTGGAACCCCAACGCTTTCAGTTCATACGCCAGGCAACTTCGCTGAAGCTGCGCTAGGCGGAATCCCAAAAACAGTCTCTGTTTCTCCAGCAAACCTCATGCGAAAAGCCCTGATAACCATGTTCAAACTAAAGAATGAAATGCACCTGGACTACGAGGTTTCTTATGAATGCACACATCACGGACCCTCCTTCAACCTGCCAACCATGTTCGTTGAGCTAGGAAGCTCTCCGCAACAATGGAGCGACTTGAAAGCCGCGGAAGTTGTTGCACACTCAGCCATGGAAGCTGTCAAACAGTTCGGCAATTACCCCCTCAGAACGGTGATGGGAATAGGCGGCCCCCACTACAACGCCAAGTTCACGCGAATGGCATTAGAGAGCGATTTGGCTTTCGGACACATGGTTCCGAAATACGCAATCTCAAAAGCTGATTCAGACATGCTCAAACAATGCGCAGAAAGAACAATTGAGAAGGTAGAAACTGCAATCCTCGATTGGAAGGGGATAAAGGGAGAGGACAAACCCAAACTCATTCAAGCATTGAATGAAGCGGACATTGAATTTGAGAAAGCCTAGAAGTCCGACAAGGTCGCAAAGACCCTAGGAAATAAGGGGAGGGTGCCATTGGCTGGCACTTGGGTCAATAGGAAACTTTGACGCGCGTTGAGGATGTATTGAAGACCTTAAAAAGACATAAATAGTTGCCCACGTTTCTCTAAAAGAGCAACATAGTTGAGACTAGGCAAACAGATTAGCTGTTTGCTCAAGCAATCATGTCAGCTTGAAAACTGAGAAAGCGATAAACATGGGCTTAAGAGATTTCCTGACTCAGTGTGCAAGAACATTGAAATTGGCTATCAAACCTGGAAGAAGCGAGCTCTGGCTCTCGATAAAAATATGTCTCCTAGGCATCGGCGCCGTAGGACTAGTAGGCTTCGTGATAAAACTACTGTCTTCTGTCCTGCAACCAGGAACCCCAGCCGCATAGAAGGAAAGAGCCGATGGAGAAACCCGAAGAGTACACGACGAAGATTTTCGCTGTGAAGACTACGACGGGTCAAGAGAGAAACGTCGCGAGGCTGGTGGCTTCAAAAGTTGAGATGGCGAAGATTCCGATAAAAGCCATTCTTGCGCCCGAAACATTGAAGGGGTACGTGTTCATAGAAGCCGAAGGTCCACACCTTGTGGAAGAAGCCATAGGCGGAATAAAACACGTGCGTTCGAGGGTTCCGGGAATCGTGAGTTTTGCCGAAATTGAAAGATACATCATCAAGAAGCCTATACTTGAAGAGTTAAACGAGAGCGACATCGTCGAAATCACGGGTGGACCCTTCAAAGGTATGCGCGCCAAAATCACGAGAATCGACAAGACCAAGTCTGAAGTCACACTTGAGTTGCTGGAAGCAACCTTCACTCTACCCATAACAGTCAGCTCAGAATACGTAAAACTAGTCGAAAGAGCAAAAACAACAACAAGTGGTGAAACATAAGATGGCAGACAAAAAAACAATAGAACTACTCGTAAACGGAGGACAAGCAAACGCCGGGCCGCCGTTAGGTCCAGCACTCGGACCGTTGGGCGTGAACGTCATGGCGATTGTGAACAAGATAAACGAGCTTACAAAAGATTATGCAGGAATGAAAGTTCCTGTCAAGGTCCTTGTTGACCCAGATACAAAAGAATTCGAAGTGACTGTTGGAACGCCAACAGCATCTGCTCTGATTGTCAGCGAGCTGAAGATTGAGAAGGGTTCAGGCACTCCGAAGACGGCGAAAGTTGGAGACCTCACCATAGATCAAGTTATACGGATAGCAAAGATGAAACGTCCTGAACTATTGTCAAAGACGTTGAAGGGAGCAGCGAAGGAAATTCTGGGAGTATGTGTAAGCATGGGCGTGACGGCTGAAGGTAAAGATCCCCGCGAAGTTCAGAAAGACATCGACAATGGCAAGTACGACGACCTATTAGGCAAGAGTTAAACGCAAGAGAGAATATTTTTATAACCGCATTCCATTCCCTCAATGGCACGAGGCCACAAAATTGCCCCTAGACCAAAAAACGATCCTTAGTGCAGTAAAAGAAGCGAAAGAAAAGTCGCAAAAGAGGAAATTCAACCAATCCATAGAGCTAATCATAAAACTGCAAGATATTGACATGAAAGCGCCTGAGAGCAAGATCCAAGAGATCATTGAGCTCCCATACGCTCCCGAGAAAGCCAACAAAGTCTGTGTCATAGGCTCAGGCGAGTTGGCCATGAAAGCAAAGAACGCAAACGCAGACTACGTTATTGAACGAGGAGAGCTCGAATCACTGGCCGGCAAGAAACAAGACCTGCGTAAGGTAGCCAACAATTATGATTTCTTCATCGCGGAAGCGCCCTTGATGCCATTGGTAGGTAGGACATTGGGTTCTGTTCTTGGTCCAAGGGGAAAGATGCCTGTACCAGTTCCGCCTTCAGCAGATATTGCAGGCCTGATAAAGAAGCACCGGAAAACGATCATCGTTCGAATGCGAAACCAACCGATCCTGCAGAACCGTGTCGCAACCGAAAATATGAAGGACGAAGAAATCACAGAAAACGTACAGACGGTCCTGAGAGTTTTGGAAGGAAAACTTAAGAAAGGAATGAAAAACATCAAGGTCGTCTACATCAAAACAGCCATGGGCACTCCGGTGAAGATCAAACCCTAAGAGAGGAGAACTAATGCCGTCCAAACAGATTTTGCAGCAGAAAAGCAAAGAAGTTGAAGAGTTAACCAAACTTCTCAGTCGTTACAGGATTATCGGTATCGCCAGTTTGAACAAAGTCAGGGCAGCTCAACTGCAAGAATTCAAGAAAAACCTTGCAGACAAAGTGTTCATGCGAGTCCTGAAAAATACGCTGATGAAACTGGCGATTGAAAACTGCAAAGAAAATCCCGAAGTGAAGAAACTCTTAGAGCATCTGAAAGGTTCAAATGTTTTCATGTTCACAGACATTAACCCGTTCAAACTGGCTTTGATTCTTGAAAGAGGAAAAGTCAAGACGACGGCCAAGTCAGGCGATATAGCAGCGTTTGATGTGGTGGTTCCAGCTGGAAACACGGGACAGCCTCCGGGACCCATAATCAGTCAGTTAAACGCTGTTGGTTTACCGACACGAATCGAGTCCGGGAGCGTCTGGATAAACAAAGACACCTTGGTCGTCAAGAAAGGCGAGGTAATCAATGAGAGACTTGCCAGCATGCTTTCGAAGCTGGGGATAAAACCTGTCGAAACAGGACTGGCAATGACCGTGGCGCTTGACGAAGGACTAATCATAAAGCAAGACCAACTCAAAATAGATGTAGATGGAACGAAGCGCAACGTTGGGAATGCTTATGCCAACGCCTTTGCGCTGTCATTGAGCGTTGGTTACCCAACCCAAGATAACATGACGGCACTACTGCAAATCGCCCATAGAGAAGCCTATGCCTTGGCCATTGGAGCTGCGATATCCACGAAAGAGACTATAGGAGACCTGATAAGAAAGGCACACGCAGAAATGCTAAGTTTAAGTAGTAGAGTGCCCACGTTACAAGAAAAAGCAGCAACTGAAAAAAGTTAAGATGGACGATGTGAGAGGTGAAAGGTATGGAATACGTTTACGC
>CAZHZB010000013.1:0-8021 GCA_964537045.1 uncultured Candidatus Bathyarchaeia archaeon
TAAAAAGATAAACAGCTTTCCAGTCAATCAGCCTAGGATCTTGCAGAAAAATGAGGCTTCTCAAGAACTCGGCGACGGCTAGGCATTGTAGTATCTCGGAAAATCTTAAGTGCTTGGCAAAAGAAAGTCCATTGAACGAAAAATGAAGGCTGCGGTCTACTACAGTCCAGAAGATATTCGCATCGAGCAAGTACCCATACCCGGACTAGAGGACGATGAGATACTCGTAGAAATGAAAGCTTGCGGCATTTGCGGCTCAGACCTCATGGATTGGTACCTCAAAACACGCGCGCCCCTTGTGCTTGGTCATGAACCAGCAGGAATTGTTGTAAAAAGAGGAAAGAAAGTCGAAGACTTCGACATTGACGATCGCGTCTTCGTGCATCATCACGTTGCCTGCATGACCTGCCACTACTGCCTGAACGGCGATTACACGTTGTGCGAGACGTTCCACAAAACGAACATCAAACCTGGAGGTTTTGCAGAATACTTCAAGGTTCCAGCGCCCAACCTGCGACTTGATACGCTGAAAATCCCTGAGAAAATGTCTTTTGAAGAGGGCACTTTCATCGAGCCAGTAGGTTGTTGTATCAGAGCATTGAACAAGTGCGGGCTCAAACAAGGTGACTCGGTGGCGATAATCGGTGCTGGCTCAACAGGGTTAATCCATACTGCCCTTTCGAGAATCTATGGCTCTGCAACGACGATAGTCAGTGATCTAATCGATTTTCGCTTGGCTCACGCGAAAAAGTTCGGGGCTGACAAAACGGTTAATCCGAAAAGTGAGAATCTGATAGAGGTCGTGAAATCTGCAACAGGCGGTGTTGGCGTAGACATCGCAGTCGTCACAGCGCCGAGTTTGGAAGCATATAAGGCAGGAATGGATGTGTGTAGAAAGGGTGGCAAGCTGTGTGTTTTTGCGCCAACCAGCCCGGGCAAGCACATGCAGATGAGTCCCAAAGAACTGTTTTTCTCAGAACTCCAGATTATTCCTTCTTACTCGACTTCACACCTGGAAACTAGGGCAGCGTTGCGCTTAATAGAATCGGGCAAGCTTAAAGTGAAGGAGCTGATAACTCAGAGGTTCAGCCTTGAAGAAACAGCGAAAGCTTTTAAGACGGCTTTGAACAGCGTGGAAAGCCTGAAAGTGATGGTCCTGAACAAATGACGAAGTGTCTCTCATGAGAGTTCGAAACGAAGTACAAGGAATCATATTCGACAAGAATCACGGTGGACTCGTTCTACTCGTGCGAAAACGGGACAGAAGGGTCAGGCGTTTCCATTGGAGACTATTGAAAGGTGGAATCGATGAGGGAGAGACAAAAGTTGAGGCTCTCAGGCGCGAAATTCTCGAGGAAACAGGTCTACAGAACATCAAGATACTTGACCAGGTACACAATTACGAATTCGAGTTCAAAGGAATATGCCACAGAATCTCAAGTTTTCTTGTCAACGCGGACTCGAGCGAACCGGTGAAGCTTCAAGAGTCAGAACTCTCAGACTATGTCTGGACGGAGGCTGGAAATGCTAAGCAGCTTCTGTATTGGTACAACGAACGCGAGGCTCTAAGGAAGCTGGGACAACTCTCAGAGTTGTTATGAAGCGAACCAAGTTTGGAAGGTGCATGATTTGTCAAATCGAAAAATGAATGCAGCGATGCTCTACGGAGTCAAAGACCTCAGAATTCAAGAAGCAGAGATTCCCCGAGTCGGCGATGGTGAAGTGCTCGTGAAAGTCAAGGCCGCCACGACCTGCGGCACAGACCTCAAAATTTACCAGAGAGGCTACGTTGAGAAAATCATAAAGCTTCCCACAATTTTCGGGCATGAATGGGCCGGCGAAGTTGTTGATGTTGGAACCAAACTAGAATGGCCACAGAAAGGGATGCGAGTTCGCGCCGGCAACAGCGCACCTTGTCTGCATTGCACCATGTGCCAGAAGGGCAAGTACAACCTTTGCGAGAACATGATTTGGCTTTGGGGCGCGTACGCAGAGTACATCAAAGTGCCCGCGCGAATGGTGTTAGTCAACATGCAGGAGATTCCGGCGCATGTTTCTTACGAAGAGGCTTCATTGGCCGAACCGTTGGCCTGTGTTCTGCACGGCGTCGAAGAAGCAGGAGTGAAGCTGGGCGACAACGTGGCAATCATTGGTGCCGGGCCGATAGGTTTGCTTCATCTGCTAACGGTCAAGAAGATGGGCGTCGAGAAGGCAATAATGATAGATCTCGTAGACGAGAGACTAGACTTCGCGAAGAAAGTGGGGGCAGATGAAACGATCAACAGCGGAAGAGAAAATGCAATGGAAAAGGTTCGAGAATACACCTCTGGCTATGGCGTCGACGTGGCGATTGAAGCGATAGGTATTCCAGCTACTTGGGAACAGGCACTCAAACTCGCCAGAAAAGGAGGGACAGTGCTTGAATTTGGAGGATGCCCACCGGGAACGGAGATCAGACTCGATGCAGAACAGCTTCACTACGGAGAAATGAAAGTTCTTGGGACGTTCCACGCGACACCTCTTCACTTCAGAAAAGCTCTAAGTCTCATTGCTTCTCGCACGATAGACGTGAGACCGCTCATAACGCGGAAGATGAAGCTTGCACAGCTCAAAGAAGCCTTCAACATCCTCTCAACATCAAAGAACGAGATAAAAATAGCGATAGTCCCATGATTTGATCATTATTTGGTTTACTATCGCGCGAGAGATGATTGCCAAATCAATATTACTTAGTACGCGTGTTTGAATATTGGAAAGGCAGATGTCCGAAATCGGCGGCTATATCCTACGGATCAAAGATGAACAGTGGGTTAATCACGTCTTCGATATGGCAATTTACTATTCCAGCTTGAATAGGAAATGGTCGTCTGGACAGACGATTCTTTTCATCCATAACTCGCCATTGGGAGACTCGTTCGTTGGATACGGCGTCATTTCACGAGACAGACAGAAACGCTACTTACCTGAGGAAGAAAAAGCTCAATGTGAGCGTGGCGGCTGGAAAAGAGCTGTAGAATTCAAATACGTTGTGCGTTTCGAAAAACCTTTGCTGATCAGAGAGACGATCCTAGCGAGCTCGAAACTTCGAGGAAAATTCTTCCACGGTCTGAAACTTTCTCCAGAACAGGTACAAGTTATCGTTCGTCAAGGCGAGAGCCTCCTAGATAACCAAAAGCCTTAAAACAAAACACCTAAGAAAAAGAGAGAGGAGATCAATAATGGTTTATTGCACGAAATGTGGCACAAAAAATCCTGACGATGCCAAAATCTGTTCGCAATGCGGTGCATCGCTGTACGCGGTTGGCGAAGGGAAAAGCGCAGTGTACGAGCCCTACAGAAGAATGGAGCGTGAGTGCTTCGGTATCCCACGAGGCGGAACAATAGTTCTCATCGCAATAGGAGCCATCGTGCTGTTGGCAGGAATAATCGGAATACTCCAACAGGTCGATCCAACTCGGTTCTCTAATATCGAAGTCGGGCCATTCGTCTTGATAATCTTCGGAATACTGATTGTGATCGGTGCCCTCTACGGATTGAGCAGAAGACGCTGAGCTACCTCTCTTTTCTTTCTCTTTTGCAGGCGAAACCGCAAGAAGCGCAGATTGTCGAATGGTTCCATTGAGAAATAGTAATCCTTGTAACTATCCACAATAGGATAGCGCCAACGACGAAAAGATCGACAAAAAGACTGTGCAAATACTCATCTGTTCCAATCACAGTCAAAGAACCTCCGACTACAAAAAAGAGGTTTGCCAACAGCCTCAGCAGACCCTTGAACTTGAACTGGATGAACCCGAACATAATCCCTGCTTGCCCGAATATCACGGCTACAAGACTAGCTCCATTGAAACCTACGCCGAGAAAGAAATAGAATATGGTCGCGGTTAAGGCAATGAGTGCCCCTGCAAGTAGACCTGAACATGCTGCACAATAGACGGTGCCTTTGAATTCAACGATGTGAGCTGAAAATCTTCCACAGTCTAGGTGATGCCCTCTGACGGTCAATTGGGATTCGCTATTCGCACCTGATTCTGAGATGGATTGAAATGTATGGGCTTCAGACGCGGAGGTACATCTTGCAGGAAAAAGTGCGGCTACGGCTCCTCCTGCACATATGACTGCGAAGACTGAACCAATCAACTGACTTTGCAGAAAAAAGTTCGCCTTGATTGTTGGGGGAAAAATGGTGATTAGAAGCGTAGCAGAAGACGCGACGAGAGACGCGGTGACTAGGAGTCCAAGTGCGTGATTCCGCTTGGTTTGTCTTGTCATTCACTTAACCCTGAAACATGCTCTCGAACTGTCCCAATAACCTTCTACGAGCCATGTATCTCGAGACTCTCCTTTTAAGTGCGTTTGTTGAGAAGACTGCACGGAGCTTTCTTGTCAACGGACCATAAAAGCTTCGGTAGCATTCATAGAGCTGTTCTTGGACTTCAACTCTTGTTAGAGTTTCCGTGGGCATTATTGCATGAACCATGTCATAGTGGGCCCAGTTAAAATCCTCGATCCAACCATTTCTCTTCGCTTCCTGATAGATCTCAGTTCCAGGAAACGGGGTCAGCGCACTGAAGAATGCGAAGTCCGGATCCAGATTGATCGCGAATTCTTTCTGCTTCTTTATCGATTCAAGCGTGTCTTTTCTTTGACCTATTATGAGCATCACTTGCGCAAAGATATCATTCTCTTTGAGAAGTCTGACCGCGATCTGTGCGTCACTGGGTCTCATGTTTTTTTTGAAAGTCTCCAATGTTGATGGTTCAGAATTCTCAACGCCTAGAAGTACCCAGTTGAGTCCAGATTTTCTGAGTTTCGGCAAGGCTTCCTTGTTCCTGATTATGTCATCGCACCTTGCCTGAACAAACCACGTTATGTCTTCTTGTACTCCTGTCTTAATAATCTCGTCGGCGATTTCTCCTGCACGCGTTCCCGCACCGAAATTGTCGTCTGTAAGCCAAATGAAACCACTGTCAAAGTTTCTGTGGCAGTACTCAATCTCAGCCGCAATCCGTTTCGGGGACTTGAGTCTCCATTTTCCTTGCCAGTGTCGCCACTGAGTACAGAAGGTACATTCGTGAGGACATCCCCTGGACCCCTCGATCAACACGTAACGCGCATTCTCCCCGGCCATCATGGAAAAATGATACTTCTCAACATTGTCCTTGACCAAATGATAACCGGGATACGGCAGTTCGTCAACATTGTCAATCAATGGTCTAGGAGGATTATTAATGATTTGACCATTGTTTCTATAAGAGATGCCTTTGATTCTTGGGAATGCTGTTCTTTGTTTTGCGTTCTCTGCAAGCTCGGTGAAAGTCTGTTCTCCCTCTCCTCGGACGATTACGTCGATTACCGGGTATTCTTTCAAGCTCTCTTCGGCAGTAGCCGTGAAATGCTGTCCACCCGTGACAGTCATTATGCTCGGATCAACTGTCTTGGCAGTTTCCAGAGTTCTTACCACTGCGTATGCGTTGCACGTTGCCAGTGAGGCTGAAGCGACTATGTCGGGATGGCTGGATTCAATTCGCTTCTCCAACTCTTTCCAGTCTACTTTTTCCGCGTTACAGTCCAGAATTTCGACTTCGACATCCTTTGCGTTTTTTTCAAGATAGGCGGCTATTTGAATGATTCCAAGTGGAGGTGGCAGATACTCTCCCATCACAAAGTACATGTCTTTTGGAGGCTCAATGAACAGGGCTTTCAAGCTGATCCTTCTCACCAATAGGTTTTATTCCATTTGTCTTTTAAGCATGTCCATTAACAAGAAGAAAATGGCCTCCGATGTTGCAGGCTCAGTTGTTTTGGCGTAGGAACCGCTCAAAACACGCGCTATTCTTCGAGACATCGAGTCTGATTAACCGATCCGTTTCTGACAAAAGGATTTAAATGAAGATCGCGGACTAATGGTTCTGTCATTACAGAAGGGGGGCGAATGGTGAAGTACATTTTTGTAACGGGCGGTGTGCTGAGCTCGGTGGGTAAGGGAATTCTAACTTCTTCTATGGGAAAGATGCTTCAGGCGAGAGGCGTGAAAGTCACTGTGATCAAGATCGATCCCTACGTCAATGTTGACGCAGGCACTATGAATCCGTACATGCATGGCGAAGTCTACGTGACCGATGACGGAGGTGAAACGGATCTCGATCTCGGCTGGTACGAACGCTTTTTGGATCTGGACCTTAAGAAGGACAACAACCTCACGACCGGATTAGTGTATAAGGCCGTAATCGAGAAGGAGAGGCGCGGCGACTTTCTTGGAAGATGCGTCCAAATTATCCCTCATGTGACAAACGACATTAAACACCGCATACGCACAGTTGCAAAGGAATCTGGCGCTGACGTAGCTCTGACCGAAGTTGGAGGAACCGTGGGCGACATTGAAGGGTTGCCTTTTCTTGAAGCAATAAGACAAATGCGGTTGGAGGAAGGGTACGAAAACACTCTTTATGTTCATGTGGCGTTGGTTCCCGTGCTCGATGTAACGAGGGAGATGAAGACCAAGCCTCTTCAACACAGCGTGAACGAGCTCCGTCGCATCGGTATTCAACCCGATACAATCGTGGCGAGAAGCCCACAGATGATTGATGGCGAGATTTCAAGGAAAATCGCCCTTTTCGGCACGATACCTGAGGAAGCGGTTTTCTGTTCGTACAACGTAGAATCAGTTTACCAGGTTCCGCTGATCTTGGACACGCAGGGGATGAGTGATTTCATCTGTAAGCGTCTCGGTTTTTCCGAACGTCAAAAAGACTTCAAGGACTGGAGGAAATTCGTTGACAACATACTCAAGCCTGAGCATGAGGTAAAGATAGGGTTAGTGGGGAAGTATGCTGGACTAACGGACGCCTATGTCAGTATGAGCGAGGCCTTGAAGCATGCTGGCGCAGCGTGCAAGACCAAAATGACCATAAGCTATTTTGAAGCTGAGAAACTTGAACAGACTCCTGACTGTGCTCAGGCATTAAAAGACTTTGATGGAATCTTCGTACCGTATGGCTTCGGTCCAAGGGGCACAGAAGGAAAAATACTGGCAATAAAATATGCTAGGGAAAACAACGTGCCATTTCTTGGAATCTGCTACGGTTTGCAACTTTCTGTGATAGAGTTCGCTCGCCACGTATGTGGGTTGGAAGGTGCCAACAGCACCGAAATCAACCCTGAAACGTCCTATCCCGTAATTGATTTGATGCCTGAACAGAGAGGCATAGAGATCAAGGGCGCTACCATGCGACTGGGAGCTCACAAGATAATCGTTGAGCCGGACACCATGGCGCACACTCTTTACAAGTGTGAAGAGATCTACGAACGGCACAGACACAGGTTTGAGGTCAACCTTGATTTCTCTGAGACTTTTAGAAAGAAGGGACTTGTCTTCTCAGGGAAAAGCACGGATGGCAGACGGATGGAGCTTCTGGAGTTGCCGTGCAACTTCTTCTTTTTCGCGTCTCAATTCCATGGCGAGTTCAAGAGTCGGCCTGGGAGACCCGATCCTGAGTATTATGGCTTCGTGAAAGCGTGTCTGGATAAGAAACTCGGTCGAGAAAAGCCCGAGTTCAGCTAGCTTGCAGGGTTTCTACTCGCCGTTCGGGAACAGCTTCTTGTGTTCTTGCATCATGCATCTGTTCATAACCACCAGCAATCCTGCATCTCTAGCTGTAAGAGCAGCTTGTTCGTTTATGATGCCGAGTTGCATCCAGATTACGTATGGTTTGTCGTAAAGCTCCTTTAGCATCACTGCTTGTTCGACTATGGGAGGAATATCTTCAGCCGGTCTGAAAATGTCTACGATCTCTATGGTTCTCTGGATTTCAGGAGGTATTTCGAGCAAACTTCTGTAAGTTTTGAGTTCCAGAATCTCCGTTGCAGTTGGGTTGACAGGTATTATCTTGTATCCTTGGTCCTTGAGATATGCAGGAACTCTGTGACTGTCCTTCGAAGGATCACGGGACATTCCTACAACCGCGACTGTTCGGTACTTGGTGAGGATGTCTTCTATCTCTTCTTTCTTCAATTTCTCA
>CAZHZB010000013.1:8121-14212 GCA_964537045.1 uncultured Candidatus Bathyarchaeia archaeon
GACTGTTCGGTACTTGGTGAGGATGTCTTCTATCTCTTCTTTCTTCAATTTCTCAACCTCTGAACATGACTAAGTTCAAGCCTCTTACTTAAGATGTATGGGGCCAGCAGAGTCAAGATGCCAGCGATGAGGTGCGCTCGGAGTGGTTCCATAGGAAAGCCCGAATCGTCAAATCTAGACACCTTGCGTCCAAGTGATGTGAGATGTCGCAAATGGGATGGACGCGACAAAAAAAGCCGTGGAAAATACTGCAACTCCTTTGTGTAATCGCTTTAGTGCCTCTTTGTACCCGATTCTCATATAAGCTGCGATTTGTTCTGCTTTCAACGAGGATTCGATTGAAAAAAGAAAGCTCATCTCCACCCGGCGAAGAGTACCGCATGCGCTTGGAGAACGCTGCAAACTATGCTGACGTCTGGGAGATCGTCAAGGACACGGTGGAACACGTTTTTCATAAGCGAAGAGGCAATATGATGCTTTTTCTAGATGACTTGCCTATTCAACTTGGCGCTTACCATCCGTTGGGAACAAATAATATCGTGTTGAACAGGGCTCTAGTCGAGATCGTTGAGACTGCAATTGAAGACAAGAGAATGGTGAACGCCTTGGTATACAACTTGTTGGTGCACGAGTATCTGCACGCCTTAGGAGAGTTTTCAGAGATCAACGTTAGAGGTTCAGTCGTTGAGGTCTGCAAAAAAGCGTTCGGAGCAGAGCATATCACGACTCAGCTTGCCATCAAGAGTCCGTGGGCGTTGCTCAAAGGGATACCTCTTGACGCGGTGAATGTGCCAAAACGAGTGATGGAAATAGTCAAGGATTTCGAGCAATCTGGAAAATATATTGTCTGAAAGCACTCGTAAAGAAATGTTTGGAGTCCTATGTCCAAACCTCGCGTTTTTTGAGCCGTTTTTGCTCAAAAACACCCCTACCCCCCCTAGGGGGCCTATTCGAGAAAGTTGAGTTGCAAACATTTTGGGAGAAAAGGTGGTCATTGTTTGCTTTTCTCAAAGTGAACAACGTACACCAATTGGTTTTCGTCCCATTCTCCGTGGGTTTTCTTCCAGATTCTCTTGAATTGTTCTAAAGTGTAGCCCCCTTCCCTCCCTGCATCTTCTTCGTCGAAATACTTGAGTCTCTTCCTTTCGATTGACGTTATGCGGAGATCAGCCACGTGCGGTTCCCATATGGCTGCACGGACCACCGCGCCGGCCTTAATTTTTGGGTCAGGTGTGCTCGTGCGTGAGGTTTGTGTTTTGGTTCCTTTGAGCAAAGGTTCCTTGTCGATGGCCTCAAATTGCATCTCGTAAGGAGCTTGCTCGACTTCCTTGATAACTTGTTCAACAGTCTTCTCTGGTTGACGTGCAACTTTTTCAATGACTTGCGCCCTGTCCTTTGCGGGGAGTTTCTTTTCAGCCAGTTTCTTGATCACCTCAACCTGTCTTTGAGGTTCTTCAACACTGCGACCGATCTTGACGGCTGTGGAGTAGTCGATTTTGCCTTCGGGCACTTGCCCTGAAATCATGGAGGGTGCAATGTACTGTTGTGCTTCTTTCGGCACAACCTCGACAGTTCGTAGCCAAAGTGAGACTGCGTCAGCGCTTACGCCTATTTTCTTGGCGATAGATAACTGCGAAGGATACTTGTCCGCGCAGTTTTTGAGTAGGTATTTGCAGACTCTGCCCTTCTCTACCGCGCTGAGCTCCTCTCTTTGTATGTTCTCAACAAGGTTTAGTTGGACGACTTCATCATCAGTATAGTCTCTGACAATTGCCGGTATCTTCTCAAGTCCAGCTTGCTGCGAAGCTCTGTATCTTCTCTCGCCAAGTACAACTTCGTACTCTTCATCCACGGGCCTGAGTATAATTGGTTGGAGCAGACCGACCTCCCTGATACTTTCCGCCAATTCGTTAAGGCGTGAAATGTCAACTTCCAACCGGGGGTTCAGTTTCGACGGATGAATTCTCCTAAGCTCGATCTCTCTGACAATCATCGACATGATTCGCGACTTCCTTTCTTGCTCACTTACTTCAATAGGCTTTGATATTTAAGAAATTTCGGTGATTGAACGGCCTCCAGATTTCAGTGGTCATAGACCGATTTGTGAAGCGTACTCTTTCAAACCGTTTAAAGCGATTTCAAAAAACTGCTCTTTTGCCAGTCCTATCTGTTCGGAGTAGAGCATTCTTTCTCTGTCTGCGCCTCTGGCGAAGTCTTTGTCTTTGAATTTCTTCGCGACTGATTCCACCTTCACATCGGCCAGCTTTCTGGAGGGCATGACTAATGCGCACGCGACCAACAAGCCTGAAATGGCATCGGCGGCAATGAGCGCCTTTTCCATTCTGATTTCTGGTTTGATCCCCGTGTTTTCAAAATTGTGCGTCTTTATCGCTCTCACTACCTCTGGTTCAACTTGGCCGTTCAAAATGCCTTCAGTCAACAGACCATGCCGCTCTGGTGTATTCTCGGTTTTCTCGTAGTCGATGTCGTGCAGCAGTCCTACCAGGGCCCATTTTTCCTCGTCCTCTCCAAGATTTCTGGCTAGAGCTTTCATTATTGCTTCCACGGCGATCATATGGTAGATCACATTCCTCTTCGAAACATTCCTCATGACCAGATCAAGAGCTTCTGCTCGCGTCAACATGAAAGACACTTGGACCTGAGTAGCGATGCCACACAATTTAATGTTTGAGGTGAACTGCTATTGAACATGCATGTGTAGTTGATTCCGAGAAATCGGCAAAATATATAATGGTGCTCAGTGCCCTTTGCCTTCGTCAGAAAGGCGTAACATATTGACTGCCCCAAGATACCGAGTCACCTGGAAGACTCTTCTGCTTCCAACAATTGGCATAGTCGCATTCTTTGTCTACATATACTTGTTCAACGTCGACATCCGGCAGATCATTGGAGAAATCGGTCGAATCAACTTGAATTACTACCTCATCGCAGCGATCGTCTCGATCCTTGACGTATTCTTCTTCGCACTCGCATGGCATTCGTTGCTCAGGTTTCTCCGCGTGAAGTTCTCGGTTCTCAGGTCCTTTGCCCTCGTGTGGGTGTCCCTATTCATTGATGCTTTGATCCCCGCAGAATCGGTAAGTGGAGAACTTGCGAAGATCTACTACGTCAACAAAGAACAGGATGGTACTGCTGGCCAGGCAACCGCCTCAGTTGTTGCACAGAGGTTGATCGGAATGGGAATAAACATTGCGACTCTGCTAGCTGGAGCAATAGTACTTCTCGTGCAGAGTCTGCTTTATGGAATGATGCTCGGTTTGATCCTTTTTTTGATAACAGTGATATGCCTCTTTTTTGTTTTGATACTTTTTCTCAGTTTCAGGGAAAAATGGACCTTCCGTATGTTAGACAGTCTGATTAGGTTTGCAGAGTGGATTAGCAGGGGACGATGGAAACTAACAAAATTTCGGGAAGAAGTCGTTGAAATCCACAAGGCCTTCCATATAGCAATCAAAGAGTATATCCATGCTCCGAAGACTATGCTGATCGCCACTTCCTGTTCTGTGGTGGCGTGGCTTCTGTCGACTCTAATCTTCTACTTCACGTTCCTGGCTGTGGGGTACACTCAGATCAGCTGGGTTTCTATTGTCCTAGTCACCTCAATTTTTATAGCTGTCAAATCCGTTCCGATTGGAATCCCTTTCGAGGTTGGCCTTCCTGAGATTGCTCTAACAACCTTGCTTGTACTCTTCGGGGTACCTGGGATTGTAAGTGCGACCGTGACCATCTTGACACGTTTGCTGACGCTCTGGCTGAGATTCTTCATTGGTTTCGTAGCTCAACAGTGGCTGGGCCTCAGTGGCATAGTCACACGCCAAGCCACGGCGACAAGCTTCAAATAACAAATGAACCGCTAGACTCTTGCAGAACGCTTTTCAGGGAACGTTTGATATGGGAGTAGTAGTTGAGGACGCTTCGTCAAAGGATTTGGAAAGACTCTGGAGCATTGAGAAAGAATGTTTCAAGGAAGAGGCCTTCACTAAGCAGCAACTTACTCAACTGCTCAGCGACTACAACACCGTGAGTCTAGTTGCTCGTAAGCAGGATGATATCGCAGGGTTTGTTATCGGTATGATATACTTTGAAAGAAAAGCTCTGCACGGGCATATACTAACGATAGACATCGGTAACGTATATCGTCGCAAAGGCTTCGGCAGACTACTGATGCACGAAATTGAGACGATATTCAAACTTAAAGGCGCAAAAGCTTCGTACCTAGAAGTTCGAGAGGACAACGCCCCCGCGATTGGTCTCTACTTGAATCTGGGCTACAAGATTATCGGTAAGCTCGACAACTACTATGGCAAAGTCCACGGGATATACTTGAGAAAGCCACTAGTCTGAGCACATGACAAGCTATCAATGGATCTGCCAGTTAAAGGGTGTGCGCAACAAAGGTCGATGAAATATGCGCCACCGAAGCAAGGTTGATACTCGCTCAGATAGACGCATCCTAGTTTCGTCCTGCTTCGGGTAGTCTCAATAGCTTCAATTTGGTTCTTTCATCGTAAGCTCTCTGCAGGTCAACGCCTTTACCTTCAAAGAGAACCAGCTCGGCAGTGGGTCCAACTCGGTTTCCTGCGAACAAGTGTCCACCGAACGCTCGGCCCTTCTCGTTTGACACGACAATGTGTGCATGAACGATGATCTCGCCTTCCGGTCCGAGGGCTATGTTTCCTGTGCACGACGCAATCTCGACATGTTCTTTCAGTTTGATGGTCGTGTAATTGCCTTGCGCATAGAATCCGAGGACTGCGTTTTTCAAGGCTCCTATGACAAAGAAACCTGCAGCATGAATGTTGTTTTCCTCGGCGACTTTCTTAACGGATTCGATCAAGTCATCATCTTCGTTGAATCGAGCGAAATGTATTCTTTCGATCTTACCTGTGAGCAATGTTTCTCACCTACGCGTGCTTTCTTGGTAACGCAAACCCTAAAAGGCTTTTGTCCGTATATCATGATGCAGTTGTGAGACGTATTGTCAGGAAAAAGCAAAAGTGACACACAAAAGCTTGTCAGAGCCATAGTTGTTCTGATACGAAACACCACTTGGAGATGTGGTAAGCTTGAGAGGCTTATAGTGAAGAACCTTTGTCGTCGAAACGCGGGTTTAGGCGATCCCGGAATGCCAATAAGGGACATGATTCAGAACTTCAAGCTTACGGGCAAGAAAAAGAGCGAGTTCTTGGACGCGTTGAAACGGTTAGAACGAAGAAATATTGTAAGGATTTTCCTATGAATTTATCATGAGCTTGCGCACCTGGCGCGCGTAAGCAGATATATCAACTCTTATGGTCCAAGGTTCCAATGGTGATTACTTATTCAGTATGACTATTCCAGCGGCAACGCAAACAATGCCGATGATCTCGTTGAGTCTAACGTTCTCGCCAAGGAACAACCATCCTAGAAGCACGCCGAATGCTGGAACAAGGAACAACCACGTCGAGACTTGAGTGACTTCGTTATGCCTGAGCAGGTAATAGTAGAGAGCTATGCCAAACGCAGAGCAAACAATTATCAAATAAGCAAGAGCAAAAACAGACTGCAGAGAAATGGCCAACGGAGCGTTAGAAAAAAGACTAAGCATAAGAAGCAAAGCACCTGACGAAAGCAGAAAAACCGACGTCACGGGAAGATAATTCTCGTCGCCTATAAGCCTTTTGAAAAGGACAATACCCAGCGCCCACACGAATGCACTTGTCAAGACAAGAAGTCCGCCAATACTTGCGACTCCAGTCGTGAGATTTTCGGCAAAAAGTAGAAGTATTCCCAAGAAGCCGAATGACAATGCAGAAGCCTTTTTCCATGAAAAAGACTCCTTCAGGAGGAAGATTGCTAGCCCGGCAACGAAAATAGGATGAGTGTAATAAAGTGTTGAGGCTTCTCCTACACTTATGTACTGCATTCCGAAATAGAGACACGTAAATTCGATGGTAGCTAGACCTCCCAGGAAAACTGCGACGCCAAGAGCCCTGTGGCCAATTGCTCTGGACTTTGACACAGTCATTGTGATCAGAAGCAAGATCAATCCTGATAGAAAATATCGCAGACCTGCGAATATCAACGGGGG
>CAZHZB010000014.1:0-6232 GCA_964537045.1 uncultured Candidatus Bathyarchaeia archaeon
AGGAACCATCCCCCTGAACCCTGAAAACGACAGCGTCGTAGTAGTCGGAAGACGTGTAATCGACCCGCGGCTCAATGGAACAGTGATTGCTAACGTAAACGATCCGATTGACATAATTTGGATCAACGCGACTGCACGTCCCCCAACAACTATAACGCTTCATCGAAATATCACGGCTATACTCAAGCAGATCGGGTCTTCTTTCGGCGTCGGAGGGCCTTCTGATTCAAACGTTTACATTCCGATAGATCAAGCTCAAACGCTGTTCAACACGAACGAAAGTGACATGATAATCGTAAAGTTGAAAAGTAGTGATCAGACAGTCATCGACAATGCCACGAAAGCCATAAAGGACGCTTTCAGCGGCGAAGTATCAGTGATCTCTGCCACCGCGATTCTTGGCATCATATCCAGTGTTTTCTCCATAATAGAGCTTTTCTTGGGTGGAATCGCGGCCATCTCGCTCATCGTGGCAGGTGTAGGCATAATGAACATCATGATAGTGTCTCTAATGGAACGCACTAGAGAAATCGGTATACTGAAAGCGCTAGGCACAAAGGGTCGAACTGTGCTTCTGATTTTCCTTTGCGAGGCAGTGATAATTGGTTTGATGGGCGGCACAATAGGCGTCGGATTAGGCTGGGTTCTTGCAAACATTGTGGCCGTCGTATTCCGCGGAGGCGGCGGTTTCATGGGGAATCAAGCAAACGCAGGAACTGGTGGAATGGCGATAACTCCCATTTTGACTCTCCCTGTGTTCTTTGGGGCTCTGGCCTTTGGCGTAGGAGTCAGCGTGATCTTTGCACTTTATCCGGCTTGGCGAGCTTCGAAACTCAAACCTGTAGATGCCTTGAGATATGAATAACATATTTCTTTCCCATTTTTTGGGCAGCAGAAGATACATCAAAGCTTAAACCACGAAACCCGCAGAAGTATTGAGACATGTTACGCCGAGGTGTCGTATCGCATTGAGCAGGCTTTATCCAGTCAGACCGATCGTAGGCGTCGGTGCAATACTAGTGTGTGATGGCAAGATTCTGCTTGAGGAGAGAAAGAATGAGCCTGGAAGAGGCAAGTGGAGTGTTCCAGGTGGGATAGTTGAACTCGGTGAAACCTTGGAACAGACGGTTATCCGAGAGGCTGAGGAAGAAACGGGGCTTGTCGTTGACAATCCAGTTCTCATCGATGCTGTGACTCAGATTGCCTTGGATGAGGATGGAAAAGTGAAATATCATTTCGTCATAATCGACTATTTTGTCAGATTTAAGAATGGAAAACTCAAGGCCGCAAGCGATGCTGCTGCACTTGAATGGGTCGCTTTGGAAGCAGTTGAAAGTAAGAACCTGACAGAAAGCTTCCGCAAGTTTTTCGTCGAAAATCATGAGAAGTTGAAAAGAATGGATTCTGGCTCGCGAGTTTGCGAGGCTTGAACGTATCGCTCGACTAGTCTGCGTTCGCAAAGAAGAGTCTTGTTTCACCCATCATTTTGATGTCTAGCGCTTTCACTCTTGCGACTATTGGAAAGTCTCTAACAACCTTTCCAAGTGTCAGACAATGGTGCGGTGGAAGGTCTCGAGCTATTGATCTGACCGTTTCTGCATCGACACGAGCGGCTCTTGAGACCACGTCCAGATCATGTTCGTTTGTGAAATTGAAGAGGAATATGTTATCCGCTTGCCGGTAGATGCTTTCTTTGATCGTGTCAGGCTGGTTGGTTATGAAGGTTGTGAAGATTCCGTAGTGGCGCATTCGGGTTACGATGTCATCCCAGTAGGTTTCTCGGAGGTAGAGGTGTGCTTCTTCGGCGAAGAGGAATGCGGCTTTGAGTTTTCCGGCTGTTAACGTGTCGAGCAGTTTTCCAAGTATGTATTCGACGACTATTTGCCGGTCGATTGTTGACGTGTTTCTGAGGTTGATGATTATGGCGCCTCCTTCTTCTTTCGCTTTCAGCAGAGCTTCTTCGAGGAGGGTTGCTTCGCCAATGTTGTCTGTAAAGAAGCCACAATTGACGAGGGCGTGGTAACGAGAGAACAGCGCGTCTCGCACGTGTTGGTTGCAGTTCCAGTTACGTATCGTCTCTCCGAGCTCATTCAATGTGAGCTTGTCTTTTTCACGAAGTTCTTTCCATATTCGCCTAAATTCCCTGGTGGAAGTGCCAGGAAGATGAAGCGCGTGAACCAGTATGCCTAGCAAAATGTGCAGGCTGAGCTGTTTCAGAGCTACTTTGAAGTTTTGTGACGGAGTAAGAACGTGGATTTTGTCATAGTTGATGTTTCTTTTCCCGTCAGAACTCATTCCGAGACTTAGGTATTCTCCATTCAGGTCGAAGACTACAACGGTCGCTCTGTAACTCACCAGACTAGACATAAGCAGTTTTGATAGATGGGATTTACCTGTCTCTTTCTTTCCCGTGATTATGTTGAGTCTTCCGTCTATCGATGATGCGTCTATTGTTAGAAGTGAAGAGTCTTTCGTTGTGCCAAGGGTTATCGGGAGTTTTCCGTTGATTTTCGCCAGCTTGAGCAACGTAGGAACGGGCAGTTTCTTTATCGTTGACTGAGAACGACTGGGAAGCCAAGAACTGCTCGGAGTAAGCGTCTCATTCTCCACCGTGGCGCGAATCTTGCAGATTAGCAAACTCGCGTCTTGAATGTAAGTGATGTGAGGAGCAATTTCCAGAGGATCCACATCTTCGCCCTGAATCAATTCTCCGCCGTCCGGAAGGCTTCGAAGCAGTTCTTCCAAGACGCCCGGAATGGTAGCAAACTGGACATCGATCACTTGGACTATCAGGCCCTTGCCTGCTTCTGCGTCTTCTACGAGCAGATAGTCTCCTTTCTCAACTGTTTCGTTTGGGAAGCTCAGTATCTGAACTATGTTTCCTTCTTTCCTGTACAGTTTCATGAGTAACTCTCTCCTTTGCCGAACGGGCCAAACAGAAGTTTGTGCATGTCTGGTCTGTTGATAATTTGAAGCCCGCATTTTCGCGTGATAAAATGCCGCATCGCCAGAACTTCATTCGCTGTGAAGGTGCAGAGGATGTGTGCGAGACGAAGGGTTTCCGGATAACTCTGCGATACAAGGTCATTTCCCAGAAGCTTCCGAACTGCCATGATCCTTGAGTCAGAAGGAACTTCTTGGTCGATGTCCAATCGGAAAGCACAGTTGCCTTTGCTCAGTTTAGCAACATAGACTGCTCCAAGAGTAACCATGGGTGGTTTCAGTCTCAATCCAGTGGTTTCCAGCAAATAAGGGGGGCGCTGGTCGCTCTTGAGTTCAGTAATTAGACATCCGTGGACTCTTAGGTTGGTCATTTTCGAGAAAGCCAGTATCGTGTTCTTTCTGCTTCTTCCGTTGCTCAGTGTCTCTTTCATTCGATGAGTTGGTGTGTCAGGCGTCCCCGCGGTGAGTGAGCCGTCAAAGAGAATTAGACCGTTTTCAATGGTTTTTGTGAGCATGGACTGTTGCCATCTTTCGAGAAGTGTTGCTATGCGAGTGGGCATCTGCCATAGACTGGGTGAATTGTGGCGATTCTGTCCGCGAATCGAAGGAAAGTATGAGCTTTCGAGGGCGTCGTAGACTTCGCTTTTGTTATCGTCTGTCACGTGAAAGATGAATGGACCTAGTCGTGTGTACCTGTAGTTTCCGTTTTGTTTCCATACGTTTGCGCCTCTTACTGCGAGTACACTTCCCGCGTTTGTTTCGGCAATTTTCATGGTGGAAGTGTCTACGGCCGCGACGATGGTTTCTTCGTGAATGGGTTTCAATGGTATAGGTTCAAGCTTGATTCTGAGTGTTTGTACAGGCTCTTCCGGATTTAGTTGTTGAAATACTTGTTCATTCAGTTGGACTGAGTGAACATGGGATTGCATTAGTGAATGTAGACTTAGTTCCGTGAACTGCTTTGGAAGCAGCGTATCCATGGTGGATTGTGGAAAATTATATTTTGGTGTTGTTGTAATAGGGTATTGTGCAATCACCAAGATTCACCAATAGTCAATTGTTTAAGGAAGGCGTATTTAAGTGTTGTGCATGTACAAGATGTACAATACAATAAACAACAAGGTGAGTCGTTGACAGAAAAAGAAACAAGACCACCGATTCGAGTAAAAATGAAAATCGGCGAAATCGAATTCGAAATAGAATGTCAAGAAGACCAACTTCAAGCTACAGTAGACAAGATGCTGTCAACGGTAACTGAGAAACTGAAGGAAACGTCACTCATGGTTGAAAGGACTCCACAACCTGCTCGAGCAGAAACATGCAAGGGTGTTATTCAGAAATTGTGGGAAGAAAGCTGGTTTGCCGCCGCAAAAGGCTTGAGCGATGTACACGACGAACTCGCAAGACGCGGGTTCCATTATGATCGCACGGCTGTGGCACATGCGCTGATAGACCTAGTCAAAGATGGAATTCTTACGAGAGAAGGCAAGCCTCGACGGTATCAGTACGCACAGAAAAGACCCCCGAGCTGAAACAGACTCTGAGAATGATTCTAGTTCATGTGCCGGTTTTGGCCTTGATTCTGGGCAGGATCTCTTTTTGCATCTGAACAAGACCGAAGGTTGTCATCTTGTACTTCTCGTCGAGCGTCTTCATTGCTATCTCGCTTTTGAGCAACTCGCCTAGACGTGTGCTAGTGATCTTTGCGTCTTTGCCAAGTTTTGTCTGCAGTTCTTCTTTTGACAGCCCATCAGTCTTCGTCTTGCCCAACTTTTGTCCTAGGTGATTGGCAAGCAACAGCAACGTGAGAGTCTCGTTGTCTGTCAACTTGTTCCTTGGGGCAAGTATGCAAGGGCCTTCTTGGGAAAAGGCGATTAGGTTCTGACTTTCTCTTGCTAGAGTCTGCAGATCAGCGTCTAATGTGAGCTTCTCGGCGATTACAAATGATGGAAGGAGGTTATCGAACAATTTGTTTAGAAGTAGAAAAACCTGTTCGGGTGTGCCAGAGATGGTTTTTTCAAGATCTTTATATTTTATTTGGACAGTCATGTGATTCTGTTCTTGGCTCAACCCATTTTACCTCGGAGTTTGGCCAAAACTTCCTCTTCAACCCATTGTTCTCCTTGTATCGTGAGTTTGAATTCTGGCCTGTTCGGGTCTGGCTTGAACACTTGTCCTCTCTTTGTCATTTCGTTCAGTCGCGCTGGGACCATGCACTTTATTCCGCTTGATTCCAAGAGCTTCTGGATCTGTGCCGCAGTGACTTTTTTGGCTTCTGAGGCATAGAGTGTTATTCCTATTGCTTCGTAGTGGGTCAGGTTCTCATGCGCAACGATAACGGGGCCTTCTGTTGTTTGTTCAACTATTCCTTTGAGCTGAACTCCTGAGGGTGTGAGACGGTTTGAAACGATTTCTGTGATTTTTTCCACGAAGCCCTCTGGAAAAGTCTCTAATATACTGAGAACTTCCGTTGGGTTTTCGGCTTCGACCAATATTTCCCCGAACGGTGCTTTTATGCGTACTTCTATCTTGTTCATTCTGTTCCTGCTTCTCCTTTCTGTTGAAGGGTTTCCTTTTCAGCAAGGATGTAAACGTATCCTGAGTTCGTGTGCCATCGCATGATTTTTCCTCTCTTCACTAGATCCATCAAGGCGGCACCCAGCGAACGGAGAGGTGTTTCCATACCGTTTGTTTTCATTGCTTCACTCAACTCGTCAATAGTTCGTGGACGCCATTTGCCCCAATCGGTGGCGAGAAGGTTCAACACTGCTTCTTCCGGTTTCGGTGTGCGAGGCACCTGTGGGTACTCACGCGTGGATGATTTCTGCGGGCTGGCGGGTTCGGTTTTGACTGTGAGTGTTGTCACTTTTTTCGGTCTCACTTTTTCAAATGCTTTGTCGACGTTGGCAATTAAGTCTGGTAACTCTTTGATTGTGTTCATTACGTCTTCGTGGCTTCCGTTGATTTCTACTTCGTATTCACCTATCTTCAGGCGGAAACCAAAATTCTCGTGGGGTTTCTTTAATGGCTTGTCTGGCAACTCCCATTCCCAAGATATAGGAAAGTGCCAAGTCCTTTTAGGATTTGCGTACACAAGCGCTGTGAATGCCGCCGAATATGCACTGTCTGGCTTGTTTGGGGTTAGAACCGATCCTTGCATCTAGGCCATGCCGAACGCTGAAGCCAGTTTCATTAGCGCATCTATTGATCCTTTGATTTTGATTGCGCCTTTCAGAAAGGCTCCTACGGGAGAGACTGAACCATTCAGCAAGCCTGCGAAGGTGTCAGT
>CAZHZB010000014.1:6332-13868 GCA_964537045.1 uncultured Candidatus Bathyarchaeia archaeon
GGTTTGCAGATGTATCGATTTTCGATATATATTCTGGAATGAAGCTTGTATTAAATATTAAGATACCATAGTGTGTTTGTATCGACTTCTACCAAGACGGTGAAAATGCTTGGCAAAAAAGGGGCTCGCAATCTGGATCTTCAGCTCTCTAACGTTCTTGTCCGTTGCCCATTTGGCTGAATCCATCTACGTATTCATCTCAGGAAGTCCAATCAGACTCCTTGGAATTTACCCACTTATCGGACAGAAGCTAAGCACGATGCTTCCCATCCAATATGTCTGGATATCCACACTCGTCAGTCTACTCATCTGGGGCATAACGTGTGCGATCGCCTTTGATAATCCAATGGAAGCGTTCCTGAAAAACGTGCTTTCAGACGCCAAGCGACAGAGTAGCGTGGAATCACAACTCCTCGATAGCAGAGCAGAGATTCTCGACGCAATGTATGAAACTGTCGAGTCGGGCACTGCCGCCATCGCAACCGTCAAAGACATGATGTGCAACGTCAGAACAGAAGTCAAACAGCTCCAACCGTTAGCCTCAACCGTCGATCTGATCCGACAGGAACTGAGCGAATTGGGAAAAGAAGTGGAAAAGCTTGAGGGTAAAATGAAGTTCCCTTACGTGTGTCTATCTTGCGGAAAGCCCTTGTTACCTGAGTTCAAAATATGCCCATACTGTGGTGAAGACGCCCAACTGCTAAGAACTCCAGCTCCCGTGATTTCATTAGGCGAACACAAATAGTTGATTCTCTATTCCGCGAGCTCCCTTATTTTTTCTTTCAGAATCTTGCTGACAATTGCTGCGTCGGCTTTTCCTCGCAGATCGTTCATAGCTAAGCCCATCAGTGTGCCGAAGCTTCCTTCGCCGCGTTTCTTAACCAAATCCTTGTTGTCTTCAACGATTTTTCCAATCATCTTGTCGAGATTATCGTGCGAGATGGACTGCAGTCCAAGTGCTTCAACAGCTTCTTGAATGGTTTTGTCTTCATTCTTGCACAGCCATGTTACAACATCTGGTAAGGCTTCTTTCGTTAGTTTTCCTTCATCAATCGATTTGAAGACATCACGCAGTTGATTGTCTGTGATTCTTTCAACCGGGACGGCGTCTCGCTTGAGTGCCTTCAAAGTTTCTGTTATGAAAGCAGCTATTGTCGTCGGTGAAACATGGCTTTCTTTCACTATCGTTTCGAACAGTTCGCTGTATTCTGAGTTCAAAACTTGTCCTGCTAGTTTGTCGTTGAGCTTGTACTCTTTCTGTAGTCGTTCGAACTTCTTCTCTGGTAGTTCAGGAAGATGGGCACGAATTCTGTCCATTTTCTCTCTCGTGATCTGAACTGGAGGTATGTCTGTTTCAGGATACATTCTTGCTGCACCTGGTCTCGGTCTCATGTACTTTGTGGTGCCGTCAGCGTTTGGCGCACGAGTTTCTTGCGGAACACCCTTCAAAGCTTCACGTGCTCTTTCTAGCACAGCTTTCAATGCATCCTCAGTATTTTCCGGCTTGTCGGCGACGAAGACGACTGCGTCTTCATCCCCCGCTCTCACTTCTTTCCTGAGGTTCTCAATTTCTTGCTCAGTGACCCCGTAGGCTGGCATTTCATCTGTGTGGAATAAGCCGCCGACTCTTCCCCAGAACCTAGCTCTGTCTGCCATCTCTGTTCCCAGGCGCAGCTGCGGTGCCAGCTCGATTTTCAACGTTCCTTTGAACTTGGGCAATTTTGCGGCCAATACTTGCTGCTTCTTTTCAAGGGCTTTTTGAATGACCTTGCACTTGGTGTCTTTGAAAATGTTTGTAACATTGAAGAACTTGTCTACAATCTGTTCTTCTTTTATTTCTCTTTTCTTGAGTTCGTCCCGAATTTTGATGAGGTTGAGTTGGCGTTGGACTTCGTACTCTACAACAAGTGAGACGAGTTCCAGCTCTTGGAGTCCTTTGATCTCGATCAGAGCTCCATTCGGAATTGAGATGTTGATGTCCTGTCGGATTGAGCCCAGTCCGCGTATGACCTTGCCTGTTCCTCTAAGGATTCTTCCAATCGCGAGGGCAACCTCCTCTGCTTCTTTTGGCGACTTTATGACAGGTGCCGTTGCTACTTCTATGAGTGGTATTCCGAGGCGGTCTATTCGATACTTTATCGTATTTCCTTCTTTTTCACCTGTTTTTCTGGCAGCGTCTTCTTCCAAGCTTGCGTGTTGAATCGGAACGGTCTTGGTGCCTACTTTGATTTCTCCGTCGAGAGCAATCGCGCAGGTTCTTTGAAAGCCTGTGGTGTTTGAGCCGTCTATCACTGTTTTTCGCATTACGTGGATTTCGTCGACGGGTTTGGCGTTCATCATTAATGCAACGGTCAGCACAGTCTCAACCGCTTCCATGTTCAAAGCATGAGGCGGTTCTTCGTCCATCTCGACAAGACATGAGGTTTCGCGGTTTGCCTCGTAAAGGATTCTGATGCCTTTCTGAAATTCAAAATAGGCGGCTGGATCGACTTGCCCCAATTCGCTTTGGGTGGGTCTTAGTCTGCGGAGAAACGTTATTTCGGGCTCTTCTTTGAAAAGGGCAGGTTTGCAGCTGCAGAACAGTTTTGCCATCGTGTTCAATTGCTGATGAATCTCAAGTCCTACTTTCAGGCCGATCTTATCATAGTCAAATTCCAAGTGTAATCACCTCACTCTTGTTGGCAACTCGTCTTTTCTGGAACCGTTCGCGGTGAGAGTTCGCCGGCTACGTTTGTGGTCAACATTGTTTTGGCTTCTTCACCGTCCTTAGTCTGTCCTAGAACCCACATGAGTTTGACCAATGCCGTCTCTGGAAGCATATCCTCCAGGGGGACAACTCCCAGTGCTTGCAGATCACGTCCGGTGTAGTAAACGTTCATGTTTATTCGTCCCCAGATGCATTGCGAAGTCATTGCTACGACAAGTCCTTTCTCAACCGCGTTCTTCAAAGGGCCGTAACATGCTCTACTAACGTGGCCCAATCCTGTTCCTTCGAGGATTATGCCTCTGTACTTCTTTTCTGTGTAGAAGTCAATGACTGACGGGTCCATTGATGGAAAGAACTTGATTAGGGTGACTTTTTCCTCGAATTTCGGCTTCACAACCAGTTTCCTTGAGGGATCCCTTTTCGGATATTCCTTCGTGAGCATGGATATTTGTTGGTTTTCTATTCTGGCAATCGGCAGGGTGTTCACCGATTTGAATGCGTCTCTTCTGCTGGTGTGGAGTTTTCTTACCTTGGTTCCCCTGTGGATAGCTATGCTATTGTCTGAGGTTGTTTCGTGCATTGCGACTACGACTTCAGCGAACGGTGCCTTCGACGCGGCTAGAACTGCGCCTAACAGGTTTGTGGCAGCGTCTGAACTCGGTCGGTCTGCCGATCTTTGCGATCCTACTATTACAACCGGAACCGGAAGGTTCTGCAGTGCAAAACTGAGGGCTGCGGCTGTGAATCCCATTGTGTCCGTTCCGTGGGCAATGACCACTCCGCTGACGTTGTCAGAGATACGTTTTGCAGCTGCTTGTGCAATGTCTCCCCAATCTCTGGGTGTAATGTTTTCGCTGAACAGGCTTAGTAGTATCTGGGTTTCTATGTCTGCGACGTTTGCGAGTTCAGGAACGACGCTGTAAAGGTCATCTGCAGTAAGGGCGGGGCGAACTCCGCCTGTTCGGTAGTCTACGCGGCTAGCTATGGTTCCTCCAGTGCTGATTATGGTGACTTTTGGAAATCCGGGTTTTTGCTCAGGGACTGGAGGGGGTGCGAAGGTTGGTTTTGTGCCTTTTCCGATTCTCTCGATATTTGCGTCGGGTGTTACTGCTATGCCTATGTTGTAACCGTTCTTCAGTTTGATAACAAGGTGTGTTTCGTCACCGTATTCGGAGCGAGGAATCAATATTCCTTCGAGGACTTCGTCTCCTTTGGTTACGCGGATTATATCGCCTATTTCTGCTTGAGTTTTTTCTATCGCTTCAAGCGCTTTTCCTCGATAGCCTGTTTCTTTCTTACTCATTTTCTGGTCTCCAACTTTTTGGACATGTAAACTCCGTCGTAATTGTAACCGAACCGTTTGTAGTACTGTTTAGTCCCTAGTGCACTTATAACTGAAATCTTCTTAAAACCATGGTCTTCTTGAGTTATGCGTTCTGCTTCATTCAGCAGAATGGCGCCGTAGCCTTTATGTTGCCATGCTTTTGGCCGATGTTTGCCGACTGGGACAAGCGAGCCGTAGACATGCAGTTCCCGGATTATGTTGCAGGGCTCCTTTGTCACTTCTGGTCTGTGAGCCTTATGCGACGGAACTCTTAGTCTCAAATAGCCTATGAGCACATCACGATCAGTGTCTTCGGCTGAGATGAAGATCTCTTTTCCTTCAGAAGCCACGTACTGTGTTGTCAGGATGTCTATTTCTGCGGGTTTGGGTCCCGATTCGCCGATTCTAATGCGGTGGCCGACTTCTCTGCAGCGGATGCACCTGCACCTGAAACCTTCTTTTTCGAGCTTCTTTTGTGCAAGTTGACGCAGATTGCTCTTGTTCACACCTGCCACTATCAGTTGTGCTGGTATGTCACGTTGAACTCGCATTATTCTGACCCATGTTGGAACGATCTTCTTTATTTCAGCCACAAGACTGGCCGCTTCTTCGGTTGTGTAGGGCTTGTATTTGCCTTCCTTGAACCAATCATACGTTCTTGTGTTCTTGATAACCAAGCATGGGTATATTTTGATCATGTCGGGTTTGAACCTTGAGTCTGAGAAAATCTTCTTGAAAATGCTCAGGTCTTTCTTTTGGTTCGAGCCTGGAAGTCCAGGCATCATGTGGTAGACGATTTTCAATCCGGAATCTTTCATTATCCGCGTGGCTTCCACAACGTCAAGTACTGTGTGCTTTCTTCCAACAAGACGGTAGGTCTTGTCACTTGGATACTGGACTCCCATTTCTACGCGGGTGACGCCCATATCCAGCATGTTGTCTACTTGCGGTTCCTTTGCCCAATCAGGCCGTGTTTCAACGGTTATTCCGACGTTGCGGATTCTGCTGGTTTCAGCGTTTTTCTTTGCTTCTTCGAGGTTGGCTGACTCTTTTCTTGTGATCGCGTCGAGGCATCTCTGAATGAACCATCTTTGATAATCAAGCGGCGTTGCTGGGAAAGTCCCTCCCATCACTATGAGTTCTGCCTTGTCCACTTTGTGTCCGATTGCCTGCAACTGTTCGATTCGTGTTTTCACCTGCTTGTAAGGGTCGAACTGGTTTTGCAATCCCCGCATTGCTGCGGGTTCATATCCCGTGTAGCTCTGCGGTACACCCTGTGCCGGTCCGCCTGGACAATATGCGCAGGGTTCGTCTTGTGGACACTTGTGCGGTTTGGTCATTGTGGCTATGACTGTTACGCCTGATATTGTACGAGTAGTCTTTCTTGTTAAGAGTGGAAGCAGTCTGCGCCTCTCGTCTGGTCTAAGCAATTGGATTATTTCCGAGTTTGAAGTTGTCCTGTCAAGATGATATTTTGACGCTGCCCGTGTTTTCTGACGACCAAGATCTTGTATGGTCGGTGAAGAAATCTGCATGAGATTTCGAATGATCTCTTTCACAGGCTCTTTCTCATCCAAGTTTGGGGCCCGCCATTGAAGACTAGAATTGTGCACTCAGATAAATAGCGTTAATCAGTTGTGTTGTCTGGGGTACGTGATTTTGCCGTTGACGATGACCATGTCCACGCTGACGTCGCGGATTTTGTCTCGTGGTATCTTGGTGATGTCCTCTGAGAGTATCGTCAGGTCAGCGTACTTGCCTTTTTCTATGGTTCCTTTCTTATTCTCGTCAAAGGAAGCGTGGGCCGCGTTGATGGTGTAGGTTTTCAATGCCTCTTCTACGGTGAGACTTTCTTCGGGTTTGTCTTCCCTCTTGACTGCAGCCCATAAACCTAACAGTGGATTGATCAACTCGACTGGACAGTCTGAGCCCGAGGTCACGACTATTCCTTTTTCAATAAGCGTCCTGAACGGGTAAGCCCATCGCGCTCTCTCTGGTCCTACGCGATCGACAGTCCACGTGTCAGAGACGACAAAGTGAGGCTGTACTGCTGCGATGAGACCTAGCTCCTTAATTTCAGAGATTAGTTCAGCATTTAGGATTGAGCAGTGTTCAATTCGATGTCTGTGATCTTTGCGGGGCACCTTTTCCAACGCTTCTCTTATGGCTTGGATTACGTTTTCTATGGCGCGATCGCCTATCGCGTGTACACCTACTTGCAATCCACTTGTGTGTGCCTTGAGAATGAATTCGCGCAGTCTTTTTTGCGAATAGAGCATTATTCCGCGTTTTTTCGGGTCGTCAGAATATCGTTTCTTGAGGGCAGCTGTGCGAGCGCCTAGTGAGCCGTCTGCCAGGATTTTGATGAAGCCGACTTTTAACATGTCGTTTCCGAATCCTGTGACAAGACCTAGACAGGTCACCTCATCAATCATTTTCACTGGTATTCCCAGGTAGATTCTCAGAGGGAGTTTCTCCTCAGAATACATTGTTTGCAAAACACGTATTTCTTCGGCGGAATTCACTAGCCAATGAACTTCTGTGAGCCCGGATTTCACTGCGTTCTGGCAGGCTAGGACGCATGCTTTCTTGTAAGTCTCTCTATCTGGCTTTGGAAGGAGCTTCGAAACGAAATCCATCGCATTGTCTCTCAGGATACCGTTGGGCTCGCCTGTAGCTTGGTCTAGGTCTACTATTCCTCCTTTGACTTTGGTATGTTTCGTTATGCGCGCAAGTTTGAGGGCTACGCTGTTGACTACTGCCAGGTGTCCGCATACTCTGGTGAGAAAAACAGGTTTGTCTGGAATGATCGCGTCTAGATCCCATCTGGTTGGGTACCGTCCTTCCGAGTATTTTTCTTCGTCCCATCGTCCGCCCAAAATCCATTCGAGTTCAGAGTTCTTTTTGGCGTGTTCATGGAGGTTCTTTTGCATTTCTTTTATCGATTTTGTGTTTCTCAGGTTCAGTTCCTGCAAGAGAAATCCGAATTCCAGCATGTGTACGTGAGAATCAACTAGTCCAGGTACGACTGTCTTGTTCCGACAATCTATTACCTCGGTGTCTTTGCTTTTGCTTCCGAGAATTGCTTCGTTGGAACCGACAGCAACAATCCTTTCGTCATTGATCGCTATCGCTTCGGCCCTTGGTTGTTTAGGGTCTAGGGTGATGATGTTGGCGTTAAGAATTATCATGCGGTGTTCTGGTACTTTCATGAATGTTCAGAATATAGGAATAATGGGCTTAAACCCAGTTTTGTCCAGGTTTCCTTTGAAGTATTACCCGTTTCTCGTAGTTCCGTCTGTTTCTGAACCGCGGACTCGGGCTCTTCTTTTCAGTAGCCTGGATTTTCGGAGTTTGAGACCGAACCTTTCCTGCTTTTGACAGTGAACCGTGAGTCGGCATGATTTTGCACCGTTTTTACGTAGAAGCCTACAGTAACTCTTAAACATTTCCGCATGCATTCACATAAAGGCGCGGGGGTCGCCAAGCATGGTCAAAGGCGTAG
>CAZHZB010000015.1:0-13752 GCA_964537045.1 uncultured Candidatus Bathyarchaeia archaeon
CACTTTCCAGTTTAGCTCCGACGTTGAATCTCAAAGTCAGACTCATATACAACTTCTGCCTATCGAATAGATTTCACAAACAAGGCGATAATTAATGGTAGACACGACGAAAGCAAACTACGAAACGCTGATGAAAAAGAGCAAAGAACTCGCAGTCTTACAGTCTGCTGAATCAATCATCGGCTGGGACATGGAAACAATGATGCCGCCCAAAGCAATCACGCTTCGAAGCGAACAGTTTTCACTCCTCAGCACGATTGAACACAAAATGAGTACCGAGCCGGAAATAGGAAATCTACTGGACAAGATAATGCACCACCGAGACTACAGCAAGTTGAATGAACATCAAAAGAGAAACGTGTACCTGATCAAGAAACATTATGACGAGCAGACCAAACTGCCTGAACAGCTCGTAGCTCAAATCGCAAAACAACAAGCACTGACCATCGACATCTGGAAGAAAGCCAAAGCAGCAAAGAACTACGCCATGTTCAGACCCGAACTTGAAAAAATGGTCGAGCTGGAGAAGAAAGCAGCAGATATACTGAAACAAGTCAAGAAGACAAAAACACCCTACGACGCACTGATCGACATTTACGAACCCAAGATGACAACAGCAAACATCACGAAGATATTTGACCAACTAAGAGCAGGGCTAGTTTCACTGATAAAGAAATGTGAAAACGCATCCAAACAGCCAGACATGAGCATCCTGAAACGCAAGGTTCCGGTAGAAACCCAACGCAAAATCTCGAAAGACCTCGTACAGTTCGTGGGATACGACGTGACCTCGAAGGAAGCTGGCGGCAGAATAGACGAGACAGAACATCCCTTCACGACAGGCTACTACGACGACGTAAGAATCACAACACACTACTTCGAAGACAACTTCGCATCATCACTTTTCTCAGTACTACATGAAGCAGGACACGCCCTCTACGAACAGAACCTCAAGAAAGAATGGATGTACCAACCAATAGGCAGCGGCGTCTCCATGGGTTTCCACGAATCACAGTCACGCACAGTTGAAAACATAATTGGAAGATCAAAAGAATTCTGGACCTATTTCCTACCCAAACTGAAAAAAACCGCAGGACATGCCCTGTCAGATCTGAAACTGGAACCATTTGTGCACGCAATCAATCAGGTAAAGCCCTCAAAAATACGCGTCGAAGCAGACGAAGTGACCTACTGCCTACACGTAATCATACGATTCAACATCGAACGCGACCTGTTCGCGGACAAGATAACAGTCAAAGAACTCCCAGAAATCTGGAACCAGAGCTACAAAGACTACCTCGGAACAAAAATCACTAATGACTCGGAAGGCGTGATGCAAGACACCCACTGGGCCGGCGGAGCGTTCGGCTACTTTCCGAGCTACGCGCTGGGCAACATATACAGCGGCCAATTACTTGAAGCAATGCAAAAAACAGTGCCAAATTGGCGAACACAAATCGCCGAAGGGAACTTCAACCCAGTGAAAAACTGGCTAATCAAAAACGTGCACTCATACGGAAACCTCTACGATGCCCCAGACCTCATAAGGAAAATCGCTGGAAAGGAACTCAACGTAAAACCATACTTGAGTTATTTGAATGAGAAATACTCCAAACTCTACGGCTTCTAGTCACTTTTCTTTTTCGTAAAAATCTCGTACGCCTTCAAAATTAGAAAGACGACAAATCCGCTTATGAAAACCCCCAGCCCAGTCCAGCCTATTGCAGCATTATAGTAGTTAGCGCCATACAGGAACAGAATCGCTCCGACAACAACCAAGAGAAAACACAGGACATCTTTCCACAACTTCATTGCAGCTCACTTGACAGATTTTATCTTTCTACATTACCACAAAGTATATAGACTTACCGATAGAAATACGATTAGACGCCGACAAAACAAAATTGAGCGAGGCTCACGCTTCTTTCGTCCGACACCAAACTGTCGCTCCGATGGAAGTTCCCGATCCTGATCAACGAGTGACTGGCGTAGCTACAACTGTCTGCCGAACTTGGCTTCAGAATAATCTATGTTTTCGACACCATATTGCCGACATGGAGCCCTAACATGGTTCATCTTTGTCCGTTCCGACAGTTTTATATACAGGTTGCATACTCAAAACACCAATGTGGACTGAGAAATGTCGGACCAGAACATAAAAAAACCAGAGACCAAGGAAGAACTCATCAAACTGGTGACGGGAGCCGCAAGAAAATCCGTCGAAGACCGCGCATCCTCAAGAGCAAGACCAGCGAAACCCACACTACTCGGAACAGCTGAAGCTCTCAAAATTCACAGAGACACGCTGTACACATGGCTCAAAGAGTTCAACATCGACTTCAAAGACATCACCGACAGACTACCAGCAAACCTGACCTTTGAACAACCAGATGAATCAAAACCTGTCTACCTCATCGGTGAGGCGCTCATAGGTGAAGGAAACGAAGTTGCACACATAGACCTTCTCATGGGAGACAAGGACGGCCCTGTCGGAGACGCGTTTGCCGGAGGAATGACAAATCTGTCAGCAGGACACACTCCTCTTTTAGCAGTCATCCGCCCGAACCTACCGCCGAAACCACACACACTGCTAATACCCAAAGTCACTGCTAAAAACTTTGAAGACGTAAGCAAAATCTTCGGACCGGCTCAAGCCGCTGTGGCAAAAGCAGTCGCTGATTCAGTGGAAGACGGAATCATTCCCCGAGAAAAGATTGACAACTGGGTCATAATCGCCAGCGTCTTCGTTCACCCACAGGCAACCGACTACCGGAAGATATACCAATACAACTATGGCGCAACCAAACTGGCACTGAGAAGAGCTATGACTAATTATCCTCCGCTGGACAAAATACTCTACGACAAAGACAGAGCTAAACACCCGATCATGGGATTCAAAGTACCACGCCTATGGAGACCACCATACCTGCAGATCTCACTAGACAACCCAGACCTCGAAAGAGCCAAGAGAATCCTCTCGCAATTGCCTGGAAGTGACAGAATAATAATCGAAGTCGGTACGCCACTGATCAAGAGATACGGCGCGAAAGTGATCAACGATCTGAGGCAAGTGGCTAAGGACACCTTCATGGTGGCTGACCTTAAGACGTTAGACGTCGGCAAAGTGGAAGCAGATCTTGCCTACGACGAAACCGCTGACGCCGTGGTTGCATCCGGATTAGCACCAGGCGAAACGATTGACGCGTTCGTACATGAAGCAAAGAGACTTGGAATATACGCTGCGGTAGACATGATGAACGTGGACGACGTCCTCAAAAAGCTGAAATCCTTCAAAGAATTCCCAGACATTGTCATACTTCACAGAGGCATAGATCAAGAAACCGGAAGAGAACACGGACTAAACATCATCCCAGAGATCAGATCAACTTACAAGGACAAGAAATTCCTCATCGCAGTCGCAGGCGGAATAGTGCCAGAAACCGCAAAAGAAGCGTTGAAGAAAGGCGCTGACATAATCATCGTCGGAAGATACGTCACGCAGTCAAAGGATGTTGAACGTGCAGTCAGAGACTTCCTCGAAGCAACACCAGAAATGCGCGAAGACATAGACCTCTTCAGAGTGCACGTTGAGTAAACTACTCAACCATCTTCCTTTCTTTTTTTGTCAGAAAATCTTGAAAGCAACATAAGCCAGAAGAAAAACTACACCGGCCATTATGAAAACGGTTAAGAAACCAAAAGACTGAGCGATGAGCGGCCCAAGAAAAGATCCACCAGCTCCACCCACACCTATCAATACATTAAACAACCCAGACTTCCCCGCAGGTATCACCTCCATCGACAGCGAAAGCGTGTTTACCAAGAATAACGCATTTAGGAAACCAAAAACGATCAAAACCGCCGTAGCCAAACCGACCGAAGCAAGAGCAGACAACTGCGCAACCAGAATAAGCAGGAATGCAAATATCCCTCTCAAGAAGACCAGCCGACTAGTGCTACTTTTCGTCGTTGATTGTTCCGATCTTCTTCGAGCCAAAGCGTAACCTAGCACTCCTCCTCCTGAGTTCAACACAAAAACTGCGAAGACCAAGCCTGCTGGCAGAGCAGCAGTTTTCACTATGTTTGAGACGAATATCGGCATTGGCGTGAAGAGTATGCTTGTCGCTAGCGAAAACAGAATCAAACCACCGCAGAACGCGTTGACATTGTCCCTTTTCAATTTGGTCGTCGTCACCGACACTCCGTCGATCATGCTAGATGCAATGAAAATTCCGCGAGAAGCGAAATCAACCGACTTTTCAATACTGACCAAGCCTCTCTCAAACACCATGGCAGGGTCCCGCACAAGCACGAGAGACAACAGAAAAGCCACAAGGTTCAACCCGGCACAAAAGAAAAGAGTCGCTGCAGAATCAAACATGAGAGTCGACAAAACGAAACCCAAGAGCAAACCGATGAGCCATCCGACCTCAGTGAAACCCTCATAGAAAGCAAACGATTTCTCCCAATCCTGTCTCGAATAGAGTTCAGCGATCAACACGTTCTTCGGCGCTTCATGAGCCACGTGAAATATCGACATAACACTGTAGAGAAGGATCAACAGCAGAACGCTGGAAGTGAAAGTGAAGAGGCACAGGAGAACCGTTGAAGCAAGGAATGAGAGAAGAATGTAACGCTTATACCGTTTGCCTCTATCACACAAGTAACCCCAAAGAAAAGAGGTAGGGATCGATAGGAGCAAAGCCACTGACATCATTACGCCTATTTCAAATAGTGAACCACCAATGGCGATCACGTACAAAGGTAGGAATATGGATAACAATCCATAACCCATCTCGTGGAAAAAGAATCCCAATCGCCACATAGGCGAAGAACTCTGCCAAGCTGGGATTAAAACTTTTACGTGTACAAGGAGGTATTCTCTGTGAAGAGTCCGCCAACCTTTGATAAATCCTTAATAGACAGTTGTTCAACTTTCATACCACTGCCAAAGAGGCTAGCTGCATGGCAAAATTCAAGGTCATCGTCTCAGACCCCGAAACGGGAACCTCAAAAATGGTGGAACTCCAAGAAGCACGCGCCTCTCCACTGATCGGAAGGAGAATAGGCGAAGTTATGGACGGCGCGGCAGTCGACTTACCGGCACACAAGATCCAGATCATGGGAGGCTCCGACAAAGACGGCTTTCCAATGAGACCAAGCGTTCACGGCGGCGTTCGCCGAAGCATCGTGCTCAGCGGCGGCGTAGGATTCAACCCCACGAATGAAGGAATGAGAAGACGCAAAACCATTCGGGGCAATGTAATAACTGACGAAATCGTGCAGATCAACGCAAAGATCGTGGAAAAGCCTAAACAAGCGAAAGAAGCGAAGAAGCCAAAGGAAAAGAAGGAAGAACAGCCAACGGCTGCAAAACAAGCGGAACAGCAGTCTGAAAGTCAAGGCAGCGCCTGATTGCGCTTAATGTTTATTAACTGCATCAATTTAAACCCTTCAATAATTTGTAAATCATGTAGGAAAATGGACAATGAGCATCGAGAAACGCCCACCTATACCTCGTCAACCTGAGATCAACATCGGCACGATAGGACATGTCGATCACGGCAAAACAACGTTGGTTCAAGCTTTGACGGGCGTTTGGGCGTCAAGACACAGTGAAGAGCTCAAAAGAGGAATCACAATCAAACTTGGTTATGCCGACATGCCTATTTACAAATGTTCGAAATGTGAACCTCCAAAGAACTACACCACAGAACCGACATGCCCAGCATGTGGCACAAAAGCCGTTTTTGTTCGCGCGGTCAGTTTTGTTGATGCTCCAGGACACGAAGCGTTGATGGCAACCATGCTTTCTGGTGCAGCCATAATGGACGGCGCGATTCTAGTCATAGCGGCAGATGAACCATGTCCGCAACCGCAAACCAGAGAGCATTTGGCAGCCGCGGACGCCACTGGAATAAAAAACATTATCATAGTTCAAAACAAGATCGACATCGTCGACGAAAAGCGAGCACATCAAAGCTTCACCGAAATAAGAAACTTCGTGAAAGGAACAGTTGCCGAAGATGCCCCCATAATTCCAATCTCTGCTCAAAGAGCAGTCAACATAGATGTCCTCCTCAGCGCGATGCAACAATTCATACCCACGCCCAAAAGGGATGAGACAAAACCGCCGTTTATGTACATAGTACGCTCATTCGACACCAACAATCCAGGGACCACAATAGAGGAACTCGAAGGCGGAATTCTCGGAGGAACAATAGTTCAAGGAAAATTCAACGTCGGAGATGAACTTGAAATACGCCCCGGAATCCCTGTAGAAGGAAGGAATACCTACGAGCCGATGTTCAGCGAGATCGTAAGCCTACAAGCGGGCGGAAAAAAAGTCACTGAAGCACACTGCGGCGGCCTGGTTGGAGTCGGTACACTGTTGGACCCGTCGTATTCCAAAGCAGACAGCCTAATCGGCAACATCGCAGGAAAAGCAGGCATGCTACCACCGACAGAATCTGCACTGATACTACAGACAAAGATTCTTGACAGAGCAGTGGGCACAAAAGAGCTTATGAAAATTGCCGAGATAGTAATGAACGAAACTCTTCTTCTGCACGTGGGCGCTGCCATAACTGTTGGAAAAGTGTCCTCGATAAGAAAAGACAGCGTTCAAATCAAACTTACCCGCCCAGTATGCGTGCACCCGGAATCCAGAGTCGCATTGAGCAGAAAGATCGCAGGAAGATGGCGGTTAATCGGTTTTGGAATGATCCGATAACATGACCGAAGTGCCCAAACCTGCGAAACAGAAACTCAAAATAATCCTTGACTCAAACGCACTGTTCGTTCCATTACAGTTCAACATAGATATTTTTGAAGAGCTCAAGAAAATCTTAAACAGGAATTTCGAACTTGCCATACTCCCCTCGATCAAGCAGGAACTCGGGAGAATCGCCTCAGAAGGACCACCTGAAGCAAGGAAAAGGGCAGCAATGGCGCTGAAATTTGCTGAGAAATGCATCTTGCTTGAAAAAGAACCTCAATGCGAGGGTCCTACAGACGACTTGATTCTTCAAGCAGCCCGCACATACAAGTACCCGGTCTTCACGAATGACAGACAACTTCGTAACAGGCTAAGAGATATAAATGTGCCAGTTATTTATGTGAGACAAAAGTCACGTCTAGAGATTGACGGGAGGCTTTAACCCCTGTTTAAACTTGTAACATTGGAAGACACAATTCGCATTCCGCCCGAAACATTTGGCAACCCACTTGAAGCCGTGGGATACCAACAGGTCAAAGCAAAATACGAGGGCGTTGTCGATGAGACACTTGGCTACGTAATAGCCGTAACTAGAGTAGAAGTAAGCTCTATTGGCAAAATAATCCCAGGTGACGGTGCAGCCTATCACAAAGTGAACTTCTCATTGTTAACATTCTACCCCAAAATCCAAGAAGTGGTCGAAGGGGAAGTAGTGGAAATTGCCGACTTCGGCGCCTTCGTTCGAATAGGCCCGATTGACGCTCTACTTCACGTCTCACAACTCATGGACGACTTCATATCCTACGATGAAAAACAAGGAGTCTTGCTTGGGAAAGAAACGAAACGCAAGCTAATGAGCGGAGACCAGGTCCGCGTACGGATAACCGCAGTTTCTCTGGGCCGGGCTGGAAGTTCAGGCAAGATCGGAGTAACGGCCAGACAACCTTTCCTAGGCAAACTAGAATGGATCGATACTGATCTCAAAAAGATGAAAGAGGCAGCGGAAAAGAAGCCTCCTGAGAAAAAGAGTGAAACGAAATGAGCGACAAAGCATGCGCCAACTGTCACTTTCTCACAAAAGAAAATGTCTGCCCAAAATGCAAATCCACCAGCCTTAGCGACGATTACAGCGGTCTGGTCATAATTTTCGATCCTGAAGGCTCAGCCATCGCCAAAGCGATGAACATCAAAGAGAAAGGGCGTTTCGCCTTAAAGGTCAGATGAAATGACCGTTAAACTTCTTCTTACCCCTCAACTGCGAACCACTCTGAAGCAACCTCTAGGAATTCTGGTACGAGGATCCTTCTTTGCGACGATGAAAAGACTCAAGGACATGGTGACCCAGGAAAGACCACCCGGCATCATCGCTGTCGGGGACACCGTCTCGAAAAACCTCGTCAAAAGCGGTTTTTCCCCAAAGCTTCTGATAATAGACAACAAGTCCAAAAGAAAAAGCACGAAACCTGCAAAACTACCTGCTGAAAAAATAATCTGTGTTGCAAACCCTCAAGGGACCATCACAGAAGAAGCCGAAGCAGCAATAGAAGACGCCTTAAAAGGCGATCAACAAGTCAACATAGTTGTTGACGGTGAAGAAGATTTGCTGACGCTTGTAGCCATCGCACATGCCTCAGAAAACTCGTACGTAATATATGGACAGCCAGACGAAGGCATCGTAGTGGTCAAAGTCACAGCAACCAAAAAGGCAGAAGTTGCACGCATCTTTGACTCGATGGAAAAGCCCTCAAAAGCTAAATAAGAGCGTGTAACATCAAGTCAACACCTCAAACGAGGAAACATCATGGAAGTCAAGATACTGTCACAGAAAGAGAATCCCTTGCTGAAACGAAAGGAAATCAGTTTCCAAGTTAAGCACGATTCAAGTTCGACGCCGCCTAGACTGGAAATCAGAAGGGCGGTTGCAGACGCTTTGAGGGCTAACATAGACTTGGTTTTTGTCAAAAAGTATGAAACGAGGACTGGAATGCACACAGCCCTCGGGGTAGCAAATCTTTACGATTCCGCCGAACAGGCAAAACTCATCGAACCTGAGTATATAGTCAAACGAAACATTCCACCCCCTCCCAAATCTACAGAGGAAGAGAAGAAGGAGTAGCATAGACGATGTCAAAGAAGACAGACAAGAAAGAGGCACCCAAGAAGGAAGCGAAGAAAGAAGCCGCACCACCGGAAATAGAGGCGCCCAAAGAAGAGGTAAAACTGGCGAAAGCGGAGAAGACCCCGAAACCAGAAAAAAAGAAAAAAGAAGAGAAAGGCGTTTTCACACTGTACAAGGTTGAAGGCGAAAAAGTTGTTCGGCTTAGGCCAATATGCGAGAGATGTGGGCCGGGCTATTTCATGGCGGACCATGGCAACAGATATACGTGCGGCCACTGCGGATTCACGAAGTATAAGCCTGCAAAAGAATGAGCAACTTTAAATCGTCCAACACTTTGATAGTTTTCTGATGATGAAGAAAATGCTCAGAGTAAACGTTATCATATCCAGCATTTCAGCCGAACGTTTTCTAGATTTTAGGAAACCGTTTCCTCAAATTCACATCAACACCAACCTAAACCTCACCGAAATGGAGAGAAAACCAGACAACTCTCTTGAAGTTGGATTTGTTCTGACAATAAGCTACAATCCTTCAGTCGCTCAGATAAACCTAAAGGGAGTCGCTTTCGTGATTGGAGACAAATCAGAGATCGACAGCGCGTACAAGGATTATGAAGACAAGAAACCACCGCCGCCCATGGTACTGCAATCAGTCTCCAATGTTGCTCTCACGGAATCAATCCTGATTGCCAAAACCCTGAACATCCCCCCGCCTGTCCCCTTGCCCCAAGTGACCACTGAGACAAAGCAACCTGGAACCAAAGCTTCTGGTAAGGAATACACGGCGTAGAGAAATTAGAGAAAAAAACTATTTTAGCGGAACGTACATCGACGAGCGAGAAGCACCTATACCTGGCGTTCCATGCCGCACGGGCTTGTTTGTAACCGCAAATTCGCCCAAGTAATGGCCAATCATTTCAGGTTTTATTTCCACTTTAACAAATTCTTTGCCATTGTGGACGCCCAGCGTCAAACCGACCATTTCGGGAAGAATAATCATGTTTCTTACATGTGTTTTTACGGACGGGGTGCCTCCCTTCCGAACTTCCTCCCTCGCCTGTCGGACTTTCTCAAGCAGTATTCTCTGTTCGGGTTGAAGACCGCGATGAAGACTCCGTCTCTGTCGCGACGGTAGAAGGTCTATGAATTCGTCCATTGACATGCCTTGCAGTTGATTTAGGCTCAATCCGCGATACGTGAATTCCTTGGGCATTCTTCTTCACCTAATCCGTAGTTCTTAATGTTATGAACCTTCTCCTTGTCTACTGATCCTGTCTTTATCACGTGCACTCTTTGCTTTCCTTCCGGTTCCTCTGGCTGCAATCAACCCGACCTTCTGTCCAGGCGGAGCTCCATGAGACGTGGTTGTTACTTTACGAGCACTTCTCTTACTGCTTCCGTACGGGTGAACTGCAGCTACCATCTTTCTTCCGCTGGTCCGCGGATACTTTCGTCCTCTTGACCTCATCAAATGGAACTTCGTTCCAGACTTCAAGAACGGTTTGTCTGTCCTGCCAGAACCCGAAACAACGCCTATAGTTGCCCTGCAATAGTCCGCTACATTCTTTGTTTTGCCTGATGGAAGCTTGATTATCGTTCCGTTCGACGTGTGTGTGACAACAGTAGCGTATGAACCTGATGATTTAGACAGTTTGCCGCCATCACCTGGGCGAAGCTCGATGTTGCAGATCATTGTACCTTCAGGGATCTTTCCAATCGGCAGAATGTTACCCACGTCAACCACGGCCTTTCCACCGAACTGAATCGGTTTTCCCTCGAACACTCCTTCAGGAACCACGGTGTAGAAGACTTCGCCACTTTCAAATCTCACAAAGCCTAAGGGTGTCCCTCTGCCTGGATCATGTACCAGCTCCTCGACAACACCATTCACCACGACGTCAAAACTCTCCTTCACCTTCGATGTGGGGGGGTATCTAGAAGCAGCAACCCTCTTGTGGGTTGAAGCCCGAAATGTAGGGGCACCACGTCCACGTCTTTGAACACGAATTCTCTTTCCCATTAATCAGTCCACCATGTCAGTTTACAGTATTCCAAGTTTGATTGCGATGTCAGCTGCTTTGAAGTCCGGATGAAGCTTCACAAAAGCTTTCTTCTCTCCGTGCGGAGTTATCTGGATGTTCACTCCTTCGACTTTCACTTCATAAAGCTGTTCAACCGCTTTCTTAACATCTGACTTGCTAGCCTTCAGGTCCACCATAAAGACGAGCTTGTTCTCTTTCTCGACCATGATGCTAGCAGACTCGGTCATTAACGGATAAAATATAACTGCATAAGGGTCCATTATGCCTTTCCTCCTTGACCTGACAACGCAGCCAGTTTCTCAATCGCGTTACTCGTCCAAACGGTGAGCCTACCCGGATGTGTGCCTGGCGCAAGCATTTCAGCGTTGAGATTCGTTACTAGAGCCGTGTCAATACCTGGTATGTTGCCAGCTGCTTCCATTATTCCTTTGTTCTCCGCGACTACTATCAGTGGTCCGCAAGCTTGTTTCATCTTTCTCCCCCTGCTCTTGCCTTTCCCAGCCCGCACCTTCCTGCTCTCTTTCACTCGAAAAAGCTCTGACAGTACTCCTAGTCGAATGAGGGTTTCCTCAATTTCCTTGGTCTTTTTCAATCCCTCAAGCTCAGGGGTGACCACAAGCGGGATCTGAGGAACATCTTCGATATTGTGGCCCCTTTCTGCTACGAGTTCTTTTGATGCCGTCGCAGCTATTGCTGAGAACAGGGCTAGTTTCTTTTCCTTTTTGGTTATCTTTTTGAGAATGATTTTCTCTGAAAGAGGCGGGTGTGCCTGTCTTCCGCCCACTGTTCCAGGTGCGAAGGCGGCTCTTCCTGAGGCGGTTTTGCGTCTGGGCAGTCTGGCTATGCCTGAGCCTGTGCCTCTGGATTCTGCGGTTGTCCTCTTTCCAGCCATAGGATCTCTGCCTTGCGGCTGAATTCTGGATGATTGTAATGCGAGAACCGCACGCTTTATTACATCTGGTCTGAGTGGCGTCGTGAAAACTGGTGGAAGATCAATCTTCCCAACCGCCTTTCCTTCGAGGTCGAAAACCTTTGCTGACTTCTTGACCATCAGTGTTCACCGCCTATCTTCCTTGCTGTGATTCCAGCGATATGTGAGTTATCTGAGGCGACTCTTCCGCAAAACCCTTCGGCGGCCTTGCTGGGTAACGCAACTTTATCGGACGTTTCTCGGTGCCTGCAATGCTTCCCGCAAGCAGAACGTACGGTCCCTTCACTAGACCGTATCTGAGGAAACCGCCTTTGGGAGTTATCTCTTTTCCATCCTTGCCTATCTTCAGAATCCGCTTGTTGTACTCCGTTCTCTGATGGAACCCCATCTGCCCCGCACGGGCAACACTGTACATGACATGATGCGGGTTCCACGGCCCCAGAGTTGCAACGCCTCTCTTAGTTTTCCGTCCCTTAGCCTGAAGTATAGTGACTCCCCAGCGTTTCACTGGTCCTTGCCAACCTTTGCCAGTAGACACTGAGGCGATATCCACGAACTCACCTTCCTTGAAAATCTCCGCAGCGGTGATCGTTTTTCCAAGAAGACTCTTTGCGTACTCGAATTGCTTTGGAACTGTGCCGCCGCCTACCTCTATCTCGGTTATGTCTGGCTTCTTCTTGGGCAAGCTTGTTTCTCTAGGTTGCGTGATGGCTACAACGCGAATCTTCGCAGTGATCGGCAGGCTTTCTTCAACCTTTTTCAAAGCCTCATCTGTCTTGAAATCTTCTGGAAGCGTGAACACTCGTCCCAAGTCAGCTGGAGGCTCTTTGGCCCACGCTTCAGCGACAGTCCGCAAACCATAAACGTCTTTGCTATAGACTTTCACGGCACAAATAACCGTCGGGGGAGTGTCCAAGATCGTTGCTGGACGGATGACTTCCCTGCCGAAGTTTGGTGAACGTTTCCGGTCCTCTATCGTGAACACATGGGTTGTACCGGCTTTATAGCCTACAAAACCCAACAACCTTGGGGTTTCCGACTCGACTTTGGGCCAAAAACGTATTCTGGCTAGTAAACTTTCAGCACGTTTCCTAGGCAAATATGCGAGAGAACCATGTCTAGGGGCGTGTGTCTTACGATGTCCCATCGTTTTTCCGCTTCGTGTCTTCTAGACATGAGAACAATGAGTTATTAACATTTTGGTGGTGATAACGCTGAACATAATCCGCCCCTCAAAAACGCCCACTTGGTCGCGCACACAGGTGCCAAGACATATAATATATTTGGTAAGCGTTAAATCTCGAAGTGACTAGTCGTGTTGAGGACTGTCATAATGGATATCACATCAGAAGTGGCCGGAGCCCTCTATGATTCCGGATGTCTCAAATTCGGCACTTTCCGCCTAAAGTCAGGCGTACTAAGCCCATACTACATCGACCTAGCATCCGTGCTGTCTTCACCCAAAGACCTTTGCAAATTGGCCGACATAGCCTCACAACGAGTGAAACAGATCGCCGCAAAAGACAGGATAGATAAGCTGGCCACCATCGAGCTCAAAGGAGCCCTAATACTACCCAGTATAGCATGTCGAACAAACATGCCATGCGTTGTCGTCAGGAAAGAGACGAAAAGCTACGGCGCAACCGGAAGAACCGCCGGATCAGACATCACGAGAGGTGAACGAATACTCTTCTTCGACGACGTGGTCACAGAAGGGTTATCCAAGGTAGAGGGAATCAAACCCCTCCAGGAACTAGGAGCGACCGTTGAACACATACTCGTGATCGTCGACAGAGAACAACATGGCAAAGAAAAACTCGAAAAGCTCGGCTTCAAAGTCCACGCTCTGGCCAAGATCACCGAATTGGCGCAGACACTCGTCAAAGATTCAAAAATCTCAAAAGAGCAGGGAGAAGCTGTTCTAAACTACGTGAAAGGCCTCT
>CAZHZB010000016.1:0-13602 GCA_964537045.1 uncultured Candidatus Bathyarchaeia archaeon
ACATTGGCTTTACGAGCCAAAGGTCGCCGGTTCAAGTCCGGTCCGGCCCACCAACTCTTACCCTCGACATAATATGCTATCACAAGGTTTTACTGTAGCTTGACAGATACAAAGTTCTCAAGGTGAACTGAATGATTTTCACTCATACGAGTATCAGGACGAGCAACATTGACAAATCGATCAACTTCTACACCAGACTGATGGGGCTTAAGCTGCTAAGTCGACGTGAAATTCCGCAGAATGATGCGGAGATCGCTTTTCTGCAGGATCCAGATGGAAAAGGAGCTAGGCTCGAGTTGACCTTCTTCAGAAAGCAGAAGAATTTTGTTCAAGCTGAATATGAAGAAAGAGTGTTTGATCACATAGCTTTTGAAATCAAAGACATGGAGGAAACACTCTCGGTAATGAGGAAAAGCAAGGTCACTATTAGCGACGAACCGTACAAGTTAGGTCCAACGGGACCCGTCATAGCGTTCATAGAAGACCCAGATGGCACTTTGATCGAACTGATAGAACGAAAATAGTATCCTCCTCAGGGACAAATACCGACTGTTGTGTGGACTCAGTCAAACGTTTTTTAGCAATACAGTAAGTCTTTGTCCATGCCAGATCGAGCGATTCGCCCCTTCCACGCCTTTCTTATGTTCTTGTTGATCACTATTTGGGGTAGCTCCTTCGTGGTAGTTAGAGTATTATTAAATGAGGGTTTGACTCCGACTGCGATCGCGACCTTTAGGTTTCTGACTGCCAGTCCAATGTTTCTCGCTGTGCTAGTTGCTAACAAAGTCCTGAACAGGAAATATGCGCTGTCTGTTGCGAAGAGCGACATCCCGAGAGTGCTGGTTCTTGCCCTCACAGGCGTCACATTCTTTTTCATCGCTCAGTATACAGGAATTCAGATGGCCAGCCCATCGATAGCCGCAATCATGGCTTGTCTGTTGTCTCCCTTATTCATCACGATTCTTTCTGCACTGGTGTTCAAGGAAATTCTGGTGCGCAAACAAATTCTGGGAATTGTAGTAGCTGTTGTTGGAACATCGGCAATCATAGCTGGAGGATCTTTGGAACTGAGGACCAATTCATCCTTTCTCTTAGGGACCTTGATCTTGCTTCTGACACCTGTTCTCTGGACAACATACACTCTGTCCGGCAAGTCAGTCATGAAACAGTACAGCCCATTCTTGGTGTCGGCCTACTCAAGCGTTCTAGGCGGACTGTGTCTAGTTCCCTTCTCTTTGGCTGAAGGTTCACTTGGAAAACTGCTTTCAATCAGTTTCCAAAGTTGGGCCGCCATTCTTTTCTTGGCTTTCACCTGCTCATTGATAGGATACTTCATCTGGTTCTATGTCGCGAATCAAGTTGGGGCCGCGGTCGTAAGCTCATTCTTGTTTGCAGAACCATTGATAACTGCGCTGTTTGCCACAACCTTCGTGGGAGAAACTATAACATTGTTCACTGCGGTCGGCGGGCTACTAGTATTCGTGGGCGTCTACTTGGTTTCTAAGAAGTAAGTGTGGTTTCTGAGCCCAGTAATTTGATTATGTTCCTTGGATTGAATACTGTGAATACGGCTCTTTGAAGCCTCTTGCCAAACTTTGGGATCAGTCCGGCAGCATCAGTTCCAAGTTTGCACACAACCGCATGCTCGAACATCCCGAGCGATTCAATCTTGACCACGTCACGGTCTGCTTGTGATTCCCTTATCGTTGATTTGACTTCAAAATAGGAGGCACCCACTATCAACAGTCTGTCCAGCATCGATCTTGTCCAATCCGAAAACTGCTTCTGTTGTTTGTCAGACAATTCAGCTTCAACACAGCGTTTCTGCAAATCAACATTTGTGACCCTGACATCTAAGGGCACATTCTCGCGCAGACCGAAAAGCTCAGCTAGTTTAACAAGTGCCATTCTTCTTCCGTCGCCAAGCTGAGCCTGTAACCGATTCAAAGGAATCACGGCGTCAACATTCTCAGGAATAGAGACTCCTATGTCCACAAGCAGTTTGCTCTTGTCTTGTCCCGAGTCTCTTATGAAGCCTTTGAAGGTTGAAAACATGTTGACTTTTTCCAATTCTACAGGACAGAAGCCGATTTTGTCGGTCAAATATCTCAGCGCCACATGCTCATCTTCACCACTAACCAAGACTTGTACCCACCCGCGAGAATCCATGCCGGCAATGTCTACCCTGACGTCCAATCCTTTGAGTATAGCCTTAAGATTTCTACCAGTTTGACGAAGCTGAAAATCGTTGCGCGCTTTTGTCACCAGAGTCAAGGAAGACAATCACAATCGCCCACGAACGTCAACATCTCTTCATGAAGTTTCCAAATTCTTTCGACCGCCGATCGCGGCAGTTCCTGTTCGAATCGCTCAACAGTCTTCTCTATGGGAATTCGACGTGAGCCCTCGACAAGTTTGTCTGCATAACACACAATTTTCTCCTCAATCGTTTGCGGAACGTACACGCCTTTGGGCCACCCGAGTTTCTTAGCCTCTCTGGCGGCTATCCCACCGCCAACATGCTTCTTTATTATCGATATCACTGGTTCCGGCAAACCTAAGGATTTGGCTATTTGAGCCCCCGCCACTGCATGATGAACAGTGTGGGTCTTGCTTCTTCCAATGTCATGCAAGAGCGCACCTATTTCCACAAGTTTCAAATCAACTGGGTACCCTCTCTCCTTGCAGGCTTGTGCAAGCTCGCAAGCCAATTCAGTAACTGCTTCGACGTGTCTCACAACGTTCTGTTTACATCCACTTTGGCGAAGAAATCTCAGCGCCTGTTCCCTTGAAGGAAGCTGCTCACTCACCAAGCTCCTTCCTCAGGATTTCGACCCTCTTCGAGAGCGCTTCAAGGGTCTTCTCGTTGTCGTAATGCATCAAAGGCTTTCCACATGTTGGACATTTGAAAACAAGTTCCACAGCCTCTTCAAACGGTACCCGCTTGCACCCAGGCGTGTAACAATAGTAAAAGTCATGGTTTTTCTCGAATTCCAAGCGGATGTCAAGTTTTTCAAGAACTCGTCGCTTCTGGCTTTGGATGAAACCTTCCAGTTGATCAGACTGCAATCTCCAATGAAAAACGAACCAGCCAGTCTTCGGGTCGCGCGTTCGCCTCAGACTTACAAGAGAATGATCATATAGCTTGTACAGGATTTTGCGGACAAAATTCAACCTTATGCCCGTTTTCGTGGCTATCTCATCGTCTGTTGTTTCCCCTGCGTTCTTGAGGATTTCGATGAGTTTGATAGCGTCCTCCTCGCCAAGTGCTTGAGCGACTCTAGTCAAAGTTGCGTCATCAATGTTCGATAACATGCTGCCTCTTTTGCTTCTCCTTTTCAAATTGGTCTCTGCGTCGTATAATGTGCGCAGTTCGACTTTAAATCTCTTCTCGACAGAAAAAGTCAAGTCTTCTGTGATTTTTCATGATTTATCTTCTTTCCCCGTTGTTGAGGAATGATACTCAACTTAGCGTTTTCAAAATTTCTCGTCAGTTCCTCTCCATTGAAAAAACGGTCGAGAAAAACCGCGAGGCTCGCACACTCTGAATGAGGCTGATTTCCAACAGCTACGTTGAAATCCGATACCTGTTCAGAAAAGAATTCACCCGGCACTTTTTGGCTTCCAACGATGATCAACACGTCTTTCTCTGATTCCTTTATTCGTTTCAAAGCATCGCTGCCTTGGATGTTTTCTCCGTAAGCTGTCAAATGGACGACGATGCCGCCCTTCTTTTTCCATTCTCTTACGATTTTCTTCCAAGGGGTTCCCATTTCGAAAAAGAATGGCCCTCCCCATTCCGATGAGACTTTGTCGATCGATCTTTTGATGTTTGAGTCGTCTGTGTCTGAAAGCAGTAAGCCGTCTGCTCCTAGGGCTCTCGCTGCCAACGCAACATGCGTTGTTAATCTTGCATCTCTCTGTGCCCTGTGTCCCCATCGGAGTACGACAATTTTCGGCATGTTCTCTCTTTCAGACTTTTTCGATCTTTCCGTTAAACTCTTTCTGAACTCGGTTTCTGACTTCTTCAGCGAAGGCCGTGTTTGCTTCAAAAACCACATGGACCGAGTCCGCTGCGTATTCCGCAACTTGTACGTCGGCGTTGTCGAAAAGCCAGGACATGAAGGGCATTGTTTCCTTCGTTATCGGTGCTGTAAACGAAACGCGCACATAGTCTTTGAGCTGATCAAGTATTTCTCTCTTCAGAAGCTCAATGTTTGTTCCCTTCAGGGCTGAAATGGGAACCAAGCTTGTAGCTTTGTCTTTCAAGAGTTCCATTTTTTGCTGTGTCTCTTCAACCGATATTAAATCGATCTTGTTTAGTACGGTGATCACTGGTATTCCTGAAGCACCTATTCGCTCTATCGTTTCTATACACGCCTTCAGTTTTCTTTCCATAGCGTTTGTCGGTTCGCTTGCGTCGACCAGAAGGAGAATGAGGTCGGAGTAAATGGTTTCTTCGAGTGTTGAATGAAAAGCTTCAATAAGCGTTAAAGGGAGTCGATCTATGAAGCCCACGGTGTCCGTGAGTAGAAACTCTCTTCTTGAGAAAGTCACGAGTCGTGTTGTCGTTGAAAGCGTTGTGAACAATGCTGCGTCTACCTGGACAGTTTCTTCAGCAAGAGTGTTGAACAAGCAGCTCTTGCCTGCTTTTGTGTATCCCGCTAGTGAGATCGTTGTGAAGCCTAGCTCAGCTCTTCTTTCTCGGTGTAGGATTCTTTTTCCTCTGATTGTCTTCAATTTCCTTCGGATTGCATGTACTTCTTTCTTCACGCTTTCGTAGTAGATGTCAACCTCGTAGGCTCCGAGTCCCATGAAACCTGGCTGTTCTGCTTTCTTTGCAAGCCTGACTCTTTCCTTTGCTTGGGTCAGGTCATATTGGAGTTTCGCCAAACGAATCTGCATGTTGGTTTCGGTAGTCGTGGCTCTCCTGGTGAAGATTTCAAGAATGAGTTGAAAACGGTCAATCGCCTCAACATTCGTGGCTTTGGCAAGGTTGTACGCTTGAAGCGGTCTAAGTGGATTATCGAAAATGACCTTTTCAGCGCCGGTTTTCTTCACAAGTTCAGCCAATTCCTCTACCTTGCCAGGTCCTATTTGATAACGTGTATCCGGTTCTCTGACTTGTTCTATTCTTCCAGCAACCATGTACCCCGCGGACTCCGCGAGACTTTCAAGCTCATCAAGTGCTGGTTTTTCAAAATGCCATCGGCGTTGAACTAGGATCGCTTTCGTCTGGCAGTCTCCTCCTCACCCTAGTCTTTCTTCTTCAGTTGGATCAAGTCTCCGAAGGTCAATTCTCGACTTGGTTTTTTAGGTATCTTTGCTTCAGGAACCTTCACTTCCTTTGCAGGTACGATAAGCTTTACTTTCAGCAGATGCTCCAAAGCTTTTGCAAGCTTGTCGTTAGGGGCCATTTTTCCTGTTTCGATTTTTTTGAGGAGAGACACTTTCTCGTTCAGCCGTTTGCCAAGTTCTTCATGGGACAGTCCGAGTTGCTCACGCGCCTTTCTTATTTTGGCACCGAACTCTTCCACCAACTCCAGGCTTGTATCGACGGTGGGGACCTTTGGTTTTGTCTGAACCCTCACCATCAAAGGCGTTGTTCTCGGTTTCACGAACGCTGGTTTCGGTTTGGGTTCGTCATAACAGATTTTGCCATGTTTTGCACATACACCACAAACAGTCAGCCTAGCTCCCTCTATAATAACGTTGAACGGTTGTCCATTGATTCTACATCCGCAGGCTTCACACCGCAATTTCTACACCTGAAATGCTCTTATTATGAAGGTCGTGTTTATAGTTGTCGAACGCTTAAGCTGGCAAACGGTGTATGAGTTTGGAAGACGATCTGACCCGAATAAGAGCCGTAGCAGACTACCAGTTCGGCCGAGGTGTCGGAGCCAGGCTCTTTCCCCGCAGTGTAAAGATTTCCTTCTCGCCGCGAACAGGCCGAATCCGATACATATTTCTGGGTGAGAAACGGATCGCTACCATGCGTCCAACAGATGGCTTGTTTTCCCTCAGCATTGAAGGCGCCAAACGCATCGTTGAAAGCATGCCTTCGGCACGATGTTTTGTTACCGTTAAGAATGATGTCTCAAAATTCGTAGTCGACGGAGGCGACGCATTCGCCGTGCACATCGTCAAAGCAGATGACGAAATACGCGCGAAAGACGAGGTGATAGTTCTCGATAGCAACAGAAGGGTTCTTGCCGTTGGACGTGCTGTACTGTCGGGCGCGGAGATGAGAGCTTTCAAGCGCGGTGTTGCCGTAAAGGTAAGGCATGGCTCTCTTGACGAAAGTTAAGTATATGAGTCTTCAATACTACAGATTACAGGTCAAGGTGATTCTATGCAAAGGCGTGTGAATCCGCGAGAAGCCAAGCGAATGATGCAGCGCATGGGCATGAGCATGGACGCAGTCGCCGACGTGCAAGAGGTTGTAATCAAAACAAGCAGCAAGGAAATCAAGATCGAAGAGCCCGAAGTTGCGGTACTTGAAGTGCAGGGACAGAAAATCTACCAAGTCACGGGCGGAAAGGTCACAGAAAAAGCTGCCGAACGCAAGGCGCCTGGAGTAGCCGAAGAAGACATCAGGCTTGTGGCCGACCAGACCGGCAAGAGTCTGGACATGGCTAGAAGAGCCTTGGAAGAAAGCGGCGGAGACCTCGCAAAAGCTATTCTCCTACTGCAATCAAAATTCTGACCTGAGTGGCAAGTTGATGTGACAAGGATTCCGCTGGTTTTAAGTTCACCATTCTGCAATATTGTAAGTGAGGTCAGATAAGCGCGTGTTCGACATCGTCTCCGTGGGACACTTTGCAATAGATTCGATTCTGCTGCCTGACAGAAAAAACCCGTTCATCGTTTTGGGCGGTTCGGCTGCCTATGTTTCACTTGCGGCTCGGCATCTGAACGCTCGAGTTGCCGTTGTGTCCAAGGTTGGCAACGACTTTCCAGAAGCCTACAGATGGTGGCTTGGCCAAGAAGGCATAGATTTGTTGAACGTAGCCAAAGACGACAATTCCCGAACGACACGTTTTGAATTGAAATACAATGCTGATCTATCAGAGCGCTCCCTGCGATCAGAGCACAGGGCACCGCCGATAACTGTTGAAGACCTCTCACATGTTCCCAAGGCTGAAGTCGTTCATGTTGGACCCATAGCAGGCGAAATCGGTTTTGATGAGATTCAAAAACTGAAAGGCTGTGGAAAAGTTTTGTCTCTTGATCCACAAGGGCTTGTAAGGAATTTCGACGAGACAGGAAACGTTACGATCAGTCCGTTGATAGACAAGCGCGTGCTAGAACTTGTTGACATTTTCAAGTCGTCACTCATTGAAGTTCAAGCTGTTACTGGTCTGTCTGAATTGGCGCCTGCAATAAAGGCGATTCATCATTATGGAGCTAGGATTGTCATAGTTACTCTGGGCGCGAAAGGTTCTGTTGTTTCGGTTGAAGGAACGATTCACGACGTTCCAGCGTGTCCACCTGAGAAGCTTGTCGATCCCACTGGCGCGGGAGACGCGTTTATCGGAGGTTTTCTGGCCGAGTACGCTCGTGGTGAAGATAGTTCTTGGTGTTCATGCGTAGGTTCGGCTGCTGCTTCGCTCGTTGTTGAAGGTGTTGGCCCAACGCATATGGGCACTGGTGATGAGATATACGCGCGGGCTCGTCCTCTATATGAAAAAGGAATTAAGGAATGAAGTGTATTCTATTGCAACATAATCTGATGCTTAAGGGGCACTGAACGTGGGACGTATCGAAAAGGGTGTAAAATGTAACGTATCCGGTTGCGGTAAAGAAGCAGTCCGCTCGCTTTCGGCCGCAAAGGTAAAAGCCGCAGGATTGAAAGTAACCGACGAAAAGCACGCCTACTTGTGCAAGGAACATTACAAGGAGTACAAGAAAAAGACGAAGAAAGACAAAAAGCTTGAGAAGTGGCGATACAGCGCTTAAGCTTTGGAGGATTTTGTTCGATGCGAATATTGCAGTTGCACTCAAATTTTATCGTCTATAAGCCTGTTGAAAAAGAGATTGCGCAAGCCGAAGAAACAGAGAAAAAGGAGAAGCGGCTGGACGAGTTAATCGTCCTTTTCACTGCTGTGGAAGAAGGGGACAACTTGACGGTAGCACAGAAGGCCATTGACGAAGTCCAAGCCTTCCTTGAGAAACTGGGTATAAACCGCATTTTGATCTACCCCTATGCTCACCTGAGCAGCAGATTGGCTAAGCCTTCGGAAGCACTGAAAATCGTTAAGTCAATGGAGTCGTATGCGCGTGAGAAAGGCATCGAAACACATCGCGCACCCTTCGGCTGGAATAAACAGTTTGCGATATCTGTTAAGGGGCATCCTCTTGCAGAACAGTCGCGTGCAATTCTCCCAGTTGGAACCAAGGAAAGCAAAGACGAGGAAAAAATCTCCGAAGCAGTGAAGGCAGAGGAGAAGCTCAAATCTTGCTGGTACATCCTGCAAACAGACGGAAAGATGGTGCCCGTCGACGAGTTCAAATTCAAAGGGCATGAAAACCTCCAAAAGTTTTCAAGATACGAGATTTCAAAGGTGAGAGCCAGTCAACAGATGCCTCCTCACGTTATACTGATGAAGAAGCTGGAAATCGCTGATTATGAGCTTGGAAGCGATCCCGGGAACATCCGTTGGTACCCGAAGGGACGTCTAATCAAGGCTCTGCTTGAGACATTCGTCAGCGCAAAAATGAACGAGTACGGGGCCATGGAGGTTGAGACTCCAGTGATGTATGACTTTCAGCACCCTAGCCTGGCAGACTACCTGAACCGTTTTCCAGCGCGACAATATTTGCTGAAATCAGAGGACAAAGAGCTTTTCCTCAGGTTTGCAGCATGTTTTGGGCAGTTCTTGATGGTTCATGATGCTCAGTTCTCTTACAGGCAGCTGCCTATGAAAGTCTATGAGTTGACCCGCTACAGCTTCAGGAGAGAAAAGAGCGGTGAAGTGGTGGGTTTGAGACGCCTTAGAGCCTTCAGCATGCCCGACTGTCACGCGTTCTGCGCTGACTTGGAGCAAGCCAAGAACGAGTTCGTGATTCGATTCAAGCTCTGCATGCGAATCCTAGAAGAAATCGGACTGAACAAGGATGACTACGAGCTTGGAATCAGGTTTACCAAAGATTTCTATGAGGAAAACAAGAAGTTCATATCGTCTCTGGCGAAGATTTTCGGGAAGCCCATGCTCGTCGAAATGTGGAGCGAACGTTTCTTCTATTTCGTACTGAAATGGGACATGAACTATGTTGACAACCAAGACAAAGCTGCAGCTCTTTCGACTGATCAGATTGACGTTGAGAACGCGAAAAGGTATGGAATAACCTTCGTGGATGAAAAAGGCGAGAAGCAGTATCCGCTTATTCTGCACTGTTCTCCAAGCGGAGCAATTGAAAGAGACGTTTACGCGCTGTTAGAAAAAGCCTACAAAATGCAAAAGAAGGGCAAGGCGCCAATGCTTCCATTCTGGCTTTCGCCCACTCAGGTTCGTCTCGTCCCTGTTTCCGACAGCTTTCTGAAGGATGTTGAAAAATTCGCCGAAGAAATGGAAGCCCATCACATACGCGTGGATATTGACGACCGACCACTCACGCTGCAGAAAAAAGTGCGAGAAGCCGAGATGGAGTGGGTTCCATGTGTAATCGTTGTAGGTCAGAAGGAACTTGAGTCTGGAGTACTTCCTATAAGAGACCGCTCATCGGGAGGACTGCGCAAGCTCAGATTAGTGGACTTTGTGGCTGAAGTTGAAAAGGCAGTCGAAGGCAAACCTTTCAGACCTCTACCACTGCCAAAGTATCTGTCGAAAAGACCCCAATTCTATGGCTAGTGACCGTGAAAACAACTAGGTCTTTCCAAAAGATATATGAAACCTTGCCTTCCTAGACTAACTTCACGTTTAAGGGGGCGCCGTATTGGAGAGCGAGCTGCAAGTCTACATCGACGGAAACTTCTATCCAAAGTCTGAGGCAAAAATCTCAGTCTTCGACCACGGTCTTCTTTATGGTGATGGAATTTTCGAAGGTATTCGTGCCTACGACGGCATAGTTTTCAAGTTGAAAGAGCACATCGACAGACTCTACCGTTCAGCTCATATGATAATGCTTCCGATTCCGATAGACAGAGAGGAAATGATTGAAAGAACGCTTGAAACCCTGCGCAGGAACAAACTCAGAGATGCCTACATCCGCCTTGTGGTCACAAGAGGTAAAGGGGACCTCGGACTGAACCCGCGAAGATGTCCAAAACCCACGATCATAATAATCACTGACTCAATCATGCTCCATGGTAACGATGCCAAGGAGAACGGCATCGTTGCGCTGATTTCATGGGTCAAGAGAGACCCTGTGGATGCTACGTCACACGAAATAAAATCTCTCAACTACCTAAACAGCATTCTAGCCAAAATAGAGGCAAATATATGGGGGGTAGATGAAGCAATAGTCCTCGACAAAAACGGCTTTGTCTGTGAGGGCGTAGCCGAGAACATATTCATGGTGAAAAACGGAAAGCTGTGCACCCCGCCGACATACACGGGGGCGCTACACGGCATAACCGCACAAGCAGTTCAGGACTTGGCAAAGAAGCTGGGTTACGATGTGGAAGAAACAATCATCACCCCGTTTCAACTGTTCAACGCTGACGAAGTCTTTTTCACTGGGACAGCTTCGGAAATTATTCCTCTCAGAGAAATAAACAAGAGACAGATAAATGACGGCAAGCCTGGTCCAACCACGAAACGATTGCAGGCAGAATTCGCGAAACTGATCCGTGATCCAAGAGAGGGAATAGCCATCTATCGATAGAGCCAGTATCTCTGGATCATGTCTCAGCTTTTTCTCGTTCGTGTTTTTTCATGAAGCTTTCCAATTCATTCAATGCTTGCTCAAGAGTTTCAAGTGGAGGAAGAACAACTCCTCTAACGTGTCCTGCTCCGTAAACTGGATCGAATCCAGATCCGTGCACGAAAAGCACGCCGGTCTCTCTGAGTAGCTCCAAGACAAATTCCATGTCTGTTTTCCATCTCGATCCTACGGCATGTATTTTCGGAAAAACATAAAACGCTGCTTCCGGTTTTGCGCAAGTCACTCCTTCAATCTCGTTGAGCCTTTTCCATGCATAATAGCTTCTCTGCCGAATCTTCTCAACAGTGGGTCTTATGTGATTCTGTGGACCGTTCAGTGCTGCTATTCCAGCTTTCTGGACGGGCGTGTTCACACATAGTCTCAGTCTAGCTTCTTTCTCAATGCAGTCTTTCGTCTCCTTCAGCTGTCCGCTTGAACTGTGGAAATAAACATAGCCAAGTCTCCATCCTGTCATTAGATACACTTTCGAGAAACCGTTCAATCCTATGATTGGCACGTCCTTTGCCACGTGGGCTGTACTGACGAGTTTCTTGTCGAAGGTTATTTGGTCATAAATCTCATCCGCCAAGATCGGAACGTCGTGTTCAGCCGCTAGGTCCACCATTTCCTTCACGATTTTCTCTTTATATAGCGCTCCGCAAGGATTGTTCGGATTGATTATCGCTATAGCTCGGGTCTTCTTGGAGATTTTTCTTCTAAGGTCATCGATGTTGGGTTGCCAACCGTTCTCTTCGACCGTCTGGTACGTTACTGGAGTTCCACCGAAGAACTTTGCGTATGCAATGTACGGTGGATATGTGGGACCAGGAAGTAGAATTTCATCTCCTGGGTTGATGAGCGCCGCCATCACCATCTGGATGCCTTCGGAAATTCCTGTAGTAACGATTACATCGTTAGGCGAGATTTCAACACCGTTGATTCTCTTTTCCTTTTGGCTTATTGCCTCTCTGAGTTCGAGTAATCCTTCTGATGGTGAGTAAGCGTTAGCTTTTTCCTCAACTGCTCTTATCAAGGCTTGTCTTATGTGTGGTGGCGTATCGAAGTCGAATGCGTTTGGGTCTCCGATATTTAGATAATAGATTTTCTTGCCTGTTTTTGCGATCTGTGTAGCGTAAGGTATGATGTCACGGATTGGGTACTCTATGACGCGTACTCTCTCTGTAGGTATAAAGCTCGGCAAGATACTCGCCCTTCAGGGGGTTGAGTCTGCGGAAAAACGAGATAAAGATTGTGGGTGCACTACGGAATTTCAAACGTAGCTGATGCTTGGATTCCATCCGCAGTGTAGACAGTGATAGTCACGTTTTGAGTTCGGTATGGTTTCCAATTCCAAGGACAGACTATTGCTCCTTCTGAACCTACGTCGATTTCGTATCCTGTGACTCCTGCTATTGAAAAGGTTGCGTTGTCCGTTCTGACTTGCACTCCAGTGATTGTGGCGTTGACCTTGGAAAATTCGCTGTTGCGGACTGTAACGTTTGCGTAGAGACTATTCTCTGAGAACGCCGAGAAGTCTGCGTTTGTCACCTTCAGGTATGAAACGTGCGTGTCATAGAAATTCGGGAACGCGTTTGAAGAAGAGTTGACGTGGAATGTTATTCTTGCGTTTTGACCTACAAACGCTGACCAGTTGAATGTACATGAAATCGTAGCTTGTTGTCCAGGAACTAGCAGTATAGGGCTCATTTCTACGACCGTCTGGTTAAGATCGATGCTCGTGACGTTGACAGTGTCGAGTGAGTATTGGAGGTTAGTCACGTTGATTGTGAAAATTCCCGTGTTGTCCAGGTCAAAGTTCACTGCAGTCATGTTTGCTGCTACTCTTGGCGGCGTTCTTACAGACTTGGAGACGGACACGAATCCTTGTGTGGTGTTGGCATTTACTGTGATGTCGATGTCGCGGTTCGCGCTGTCTGACCATGGCCATGTGCATGCAAAGACGACTGTCTGATTCTTGTTAATTGACATCGGCAAGGCGGGATTTGAAAGGTTTCCGCTTATGGCATAGGTGATGTTTCCGTGCGTCAATATGATGTTTGAGACGTCTATTCCGACGGCCGATTCTGGTGAGTTGAAAAGTGTCACATCAACCTCGTTCACGTTTGTATCGTTGAAAGCGACTCCAGTGACTTGCAGGCTGACAGTTCCTTTCGCATCCGCCTGTTTTTCTGCCGCGTACCCCTCAGTCGTTTCTACTCTAATGAGGGGATTCACGAATCCTTCCCATCGGACGTAGCATGTCAGACCGATTGTCTGTCCCTGCTGAATGACTGGAAGCGTTGTGTTGAGATTCGTGCTGTTCAGCGGATAGAAGTCGAACAACACTCGGCTAAGGCTAAGGTTGATAGGTGAGCTTATGCTCGTGACACTGATGTTGAAGTAGTTGATGCTTTGTGAAGCGTTGAAGAAGGTGTTGAGTCCGAGTCTGACGTCTTGGGTCTGCACGGAACGTTCTGCTCCCGTGTTGTTGGTTGTTGCGACGTGAACGGTTACGAGTTTTCCAGCTAGATCGCCCCATAGAAGTGAACAGTTGATGGTTTGGGTTGTGCCTCGATCAAGCATAAGGGGGAGTTCCGGGTTACTATCCGTCACACTTGTTCTGTTGAATCCGGGTGCTGTGATGTAGATGTCTGTTATGTTTGCAGCAGAGACCGAGTGTGACGGATTCATGACCGTCACATTGAAGTACCCTGCATTGTTAACTGGAAAATT
>CAZHZB010000017.1:0-1542 GCA_964537045.1 uncultured Candidatus Bathyarchaeia archaeon
GTCTACAATCTCAGCCAAGACGGCGCGCAGTTGCTTGGAAAGCTGGGAACCCAGATAGGTCTTTCGTTTCTCAGGTAGTTGGACAGCAGCAAAGCTTCTTCACTAACCACTGAGTATGAAATTAGGTTTTGGGCTCGGGATTAGACTTTACGCAATATGTAGCAGTTGTCTGTCTGTTTGCGTCCCATGGGAACAAGAAGAGAAGGCTGGAGAGAAAAGAAGTATCTAACGCCTTAAAATTGGTTTTAATCTGTTTTGGTTGAAGGAAAACCATATAAATCACCATACTGCTGTTGAATTGCACAAACGGAGAGTATATAGAGTGCCAAAATGGGGATACTCGATAGCGGAAGAAAGGCTGGATCCCGAGAAAAGCGTGAAGGCTAGCGCACGCGAGATCAGGGTATCCCATAAAGCAGCCATAGAAGTGTGCAGAGCAATCAAGGGTATGATGCTTATTCAGGCCAAGCAGTATCTTAAGGATGTTATGGCCAAGAAGAAAGCCGTTCCGTACAAGCGTTTCACGAAGAAGGTGGGTCACAGACGCGGTTTGGATCATGCGTTTGCGGGCAGATATCCGTTGAAAGCCTCGAAGTACATTCTTAAGTTGCTTGAAGGCGCTGAAGCCAACGCCGAGAACAAGGGTTTGGACATCGACCGAATGCGCATCGTTCATGCCGCCTCACAAAAGGGAATGCAGCAAAAGCGTTATCAACCCAGAGCTCAGGGAAGAGCAACCCCCAGTATTGACATCATGACCCACGTGGAAGTGGCCCTTGAGGAGCTTGGCGAGAAAGGGGAAGTCGCGTAATGTCAGTAGTCAAGCACTTTATTACAGAATCCATCAAACGAACCGAAATTGATGAATACCTGCAGAAAAAACTCGACAGAGCCGGTTACGGCGGGGTAAACATTTCCAAAACGCCGTTGGGAACGCACATAGTCATCTACGCGATGCGTCCCGGCATCGTCATCGGACGCGGCGGAGAAACGATAAGAGAACTCGCAGCCTTTTTGGGAGAAAAATTCGGCGTTTCAAACCCGCAGATCTCTGTTTCTGAAATCGAAGTTCCCGAATTGAACGCTTACGTCGTCGCCTCACGCGTCGCCTCCGCCCTGCAAAGGGGCGTGCACTTCAGACGCGCAGGCTTCTGGTCTCTAAATCAAGTCATGGAAGCAGGCGCTCTAGGCTGTGAAATAGTCATCAGCGGAAAACTCAGAACCGAACGAGCACGATTTGAAAAGTTCCGCGCCGGCTACTTGATCAAGTGCGGAGAACCATCCCTCAGGTACATGCAAAGAGCCGTAGCCCACGTTCAACTGAAACCTGGTATGATGGGCATAAGAGTACGTATTCTGCCGCCCGACACGGTTTTCCCTGACAAACTAAAGATTGCCGATACGCTGCCGCCAGAAGACGAGCTAGCGGCGAAAGTAGCTGAAAAAGAAGCAAAGCCGGAAGAAGTTGACCTTGACGAAGGAGCAACCGAAGAAACCGTGCAAGAAGCAGCACAGCAAGCCGTAGAGGCAAAAGAAGCCGAA
>CAZHZB010000017.1:1642-8992 GCA_964537045.1 uncultured Candidatus Bathyarchaeia archaeon
CAAAGAACCTGAGACGCAGGAACCAAAACCTGAAGAGGAGGCACCCAAGTAATGCCGATCCTTCGAATCAAAGAGATTCGAAACCTGTCGCATGAAGACAGAACGAAGAGACTCGAAGATATGCGCACGGAATTGATGCGGTTGAGGACCATGATCAGAGCAGGCGGAACCGTCGAAAACCCGGCGAGAGTGAGACAACTCCGCAAAGCAATCGCCAAAATACTGACCATCGAACATGAAGAGAAACTAGAGATAAGGCAGGCCAAGCCCGAAGCCAAGAAGCCTGAACCTAAGAAACCTGAGCCCAAGAAGACTGAAGCTAAGAAAACCGAGCCTAAGAAACCTGAAACCACGACCAGAAGGAAGAAGACCAAATGAACATAACGCCAGACATAATCCGCAGCGAATTCATAGGCACACACGCAAAAATAAGCAAGAGCAGCCACCGAGGAAACATCGGAATATCCGGCAAAATCCTGGATGAAACCCGCAACACCTTCAAGATTTTTGACGAGGGAAAAACAAAAACCATCGTGAAAAGTGACAACGTCTTTCACTTCAAGTTTCACGACGGCACGGTCGTTGAAATCGACGGAAGAATTCTGGTCGGAAGACCCGAAGACCGTCTCAAGAAAATCATCAGGAGATTGTGGTAAATGTCACTAACCTTCAAGAAACCCAAGAAAACGTGCGACGACATAAACTGTCCATTCCACGGAGAACTGCCCGTGAGAGGACGCGTGTTCGAAGGAGTCGTCGTCACCGCAAAAATGGACAAGACAGTGGTTGTGGAACGCGACTACCTGCAGTACATTTCAAAGTTTCACCGATACGAGAGAAGACGCAGCCGAATACCCTCACACAACTCACCCTGCATAGACGCCAAAGAAGGCGACCGCGTCATGATCGCAGAAACCCGGCCGGTGAGCAAGACAGTGTCCTTCGCCGTCGTCGAAAAACTGGAGGCGAAGTAACGTGGCGGCAAAGGCGAAGGGAAGAGGACTCATTGCGAGAGGAGGCCTAGCGCACGGACCGAAACTTTCAAGAGGACTTCAACCTCCAGCCGTGGTGAAATGCACCGACAACACCGGAGCCCGAAGGCTTAGAGTCATTCAGGTGATGGGCTACAAGGGCAGACTGAGACGCTACCCAAAGGCAACCGTCGGAGACAAAATAACCGTGTCCGTACGCCAAGGAACTCCGGACATGAAGAAAAAAATATTCCAGGCAGTGATCGTCCGCCAGCGGAAACCGTTCCGAAGAGTCGACGGTTCATGGGTTCAGTTTGCAGATAACGCGGCCGTGATAATCACGCCCGAAGGAGAAATGAAAGGATCAGAAATCCGCGGGCCAGTCGCAAAAGAGGCTGCTGAAAGATGGCCAAGAATAGCCAGCGCCTCTAGCATAATCGTTTAACGGTGAAAGAAGAATGCATACACCGAGACCCCTGACGAAACCAACGAAACAAAGGAAAATGCTCTACGAAGCACCGGCACACGTACGACACAGACTTCTCGCCGCACATCTTTCACCACAACTGAGAGCATCACACCTCATCAAAAACCTCCCGGTGAGAACAGGAGACACTGTAAAAGTGATGCGGGGAGATCACAAGAACGTTGAAGGAAAAATCAGCCGCGTGGACCTGAAGAAATACAGAATATACGTCGAAGGACTAACCCGCGAGAAAGCCGACGGATCAACAATCTCCGTTTCCATTCACCCTTCCAAAGTGATGGTAACACGCCTAAACCTCGACGACAAGTGGCGCAGAGAAATCCTCGAAACGAAGAAGAAAGCAACCAAAAAACGCGCGGAAGCAGAGGAAAAACCGAAGGCAAAGCGCATCAAGAAGGCCGAAGAAGAACCCATCGAAGCTGCCGTTGAAGAAGCTAAAGAAACAGTTGAAGCAGTAGAGGAAAAGCCTACAGAAGCTGTTGAAGAAGTCAAAAAGATCGTTGAAGAAAAACCAGTTGCGAAAGAGAAACCCGCGAAGAAAGTCACCAGAGCGAAGAAATCGCCAGTGAGAAAGAAAGTCGCAGAAAAAGCCAAAGCAAAACCGAAAGCCGAAGCGGAAGAAGTGGAGAAGGAACAGAAACCAGAAGAAAAGAAGAAGCCAAAGCGAACGGCGAAGAAGGCTGCGAAGAAAACCGAGGAAGGAGAAGGATAGTCATGGGAAGAAAAGGAATATCCTCAGGACTGAAACGTAAACCAGCGCCAAGATTCTGGCCAATTCACAGAAAAGAATTCACATGGGTCGTGAGACCCGCGCCCGGACCACACTCATTGATGAAGTGCATGCCTCTCGCAATAGTTCTGCGTGACACCTTGGGCTACGCCGAAACCCGCAAAGAGGCAAAGACGATAGTCACCCAGGGCAAAGTCCAGGTTGACGGAAAGACGAGAAGAAACGATGATTTTCCAGTCGGAGTCATGGACGTAATCTCCATGCCTGAAGCGGGCAAAAGCTTCTGTGTCTTGCCCTACTACAAGGGGTTGCTGCTCAACCCGATCAACGATGAACAGTCGAAATTCAAACTTTGCAGGATAGAAGACAAAACGACGAACAAGAAGGGGCAGGTTCAGCTTCATCTTCATGACGGTTCAAACTTGGCAATCAAAGTCGCTGACCCGAAAAACCCGACGGAAGACGTGTACCAAACGCTCGACACGTTGAAGATCAGTCTTCCCGAAAAACAGATTCTGGAACACACGAAGATGAAGGAGAAGGATTACGCGGTCATAACCGGCGGAAAGAACGTTGGCAAATTCGGTAAGATAGTTGAGATTGAGAAGGCGGAAGGAAGGAAACGTAGAAACGCTCTTGTCACTGTGGAGGACGAGAAAGGGAACCGTTACCAGACGACGCTTGAATTCGTGTTAGCTCTAGGCGAGGCACAACCGCTGATCGCGTTGCCGGAGGTAGCCTGAATTGTCTGAAGAAGAGATCCGGAAGCAATGGGAAACGCAGCCCATGCTGAAGCCACGCATTGAAAAAGTCGTCGTGAACATTGCCGTCGGCAAATCAGGCGAACCGCTTGAGAAAGCCACGAAGGTTTTGAAGGAGATAACCGGGCAGACTCCGTGCAAGAGGAAGGCCAAGGAATCGATTCGCGACTTCAACATCAGAAAAGGCGAGTCAATATCCTGTATCGTTACGCTCAGAGGGGAAGAAGCCATCGCATTCCTGAACAGAGTGTTACCCGTTATCGACAAGAAGATTTCGAGCAGAAGCTTTGACAGGCAGGGCAACTTCAGCTTCGGCATTAAGGAGCACATCGAGATTTCAGGAGTCAAATATGATCCTGAAGTAGGCATATTCGGAATGGACGTGTGCGTGTCAGTGACCCGTCCGGGCTACCGAGTCAAGAACAGGAGGAATGAGAACAGACTCGGTGCGAAACACGTGTTGACACCCGAGGAATCCATGGTGTTCGTGAAGAACACACTTGGAGTGGAGATCGTCTAGAAGAGTGACTATTGAATGGGCAAACAGAAAACCACCAAAAAAAGAATATACTGCAAAGGCGCCAGACCCTGCAGCAGATGCGGATCTTACGGTCCGATCATCCGCCGTTACAATTTATATTTGTGTCGGCAATGTTTCAGGGAGGTCGCCAAGAAACTCGGGTTCAAGAAATACGAGTAACAGAGGAAAAGCATGATGGACACACTTGCAAACGGGTTGACGTCGGTCGTCAACAACGAGATGCGAAACAGGCACGAATGCATAATCTGCCCAGCGTCCAAGCTGCTCGGCAGAGTGTTGAGGATCATACAGTTGAACGGTTACATCGGAGAATTCGAGTTCATAGACGATGGGCGAAACGGAAAGTTCAAGATTCAACTGCTCGGAAGAATAAACAAGTGCGGTGCGATCAGGCCCCGCTTCTCAATCAGAACAGACGAGTTTGAAGAGTGGGAGAAAAAATACCTTCCGTCAAGAGACGTAGGCCTACTCATCGTTTCGACCCCGCAGGGCGTGCTCTCGCACAAGGATGCGAAGGAAAAACATTCCGGAGGAAGGCTGCTAGCCTTCGTGTATTAGAGAGGTAGATTCCATGCGCGTCCCAGAAAAGTCAGAAACGATTCAAGTCCCAGACGACGTGCAGTTAACGATCGATGGCAGAAGGGTCACCGCGAAAGGAGCGAAGGGCATGTTGATGCGCGACTTCTCTCACGAACCCGTTCAGCTTGAGATCGAAGGAAAAACCGTCAAGATATGGGTCGCGTGGCCGCGAAAGAAAGAGTCAGCTTTGGTGGGAACCATTCGTTCACACATTCAGAACATGATCACCGGTGTAACGAAAGGTTTCACGTACAAACTCAAAATTGTTTTCTCACACTTCCCGATCTCAACGAAGGTCAAGGAGAAAACCTTCCTCATCGAGAACTTTACAGGTGAGCGCAGCCCGAGGAAAGCGAAGATCATCGGCAACGTTCAGGTCAAGATTGAGGGAGAAGACATCATTGTTCAAGGCATAAACCTTGAAGAAGTCAGTCAGACCGCGGCCAACATTGAGCAGTCAACGAAAGTGAAGAAGAAAGACCCGCGCATATTCTTGGATGGACTGTACGTATTTGAGATGGCCGAGGGGATGTAAGCATGACTGAAGTAGAGAAGATAACACGCGAAAAAGCGCTAAGAATCAGGGAACGCGTCAAGAAGAACAAGCCGAAGTTCGTCAGACCAGAAAGCTGGCGATACGTCAGACTGAAAGAAACCTGGCGCCACCCAAGAGGCTTAGATCACAAGGTTAGACTGATGTACAAGGGTTGGCCTCCGGCTGCTGGGACAGGATACGGAGGACCCAAGGTTGGCAGAAACCTTCATCCGTCAGGTTACATGGAAGTCCTCGTCTACAACGTTGAAGACTTGGGTAAAGTCGATGCTGCCACTCAGGCCGTGCGCATCGGTCACAGGGTTGGCAAGAGGAAGAGAGCTCTGATTCTCGCTGAAGCAAGGAAGAAGAAGATGGTGGTGCTCAACCTCAGAGAAATCAAAGCTCAGGAAAAGCCTGGTGAAGAGAAACAGGAAGAGAAAACTGAGGCAACGGAGAAAGAAGCTGAGAAGGAAAAACCAGCAGAAACAGAGAAGAAGGAAGAAGAAAAACCCAAGAAACGCAGGGGGAGAACTGAAGAGCAATGACCACTCTTAACAGTCAACGTCGCGTTGCAGCTCAAGTCCTCAAGATCGGACGGAACCGCGTGTGGATAGATCCTGAAAGAACGGAAGACGTTGAAGCCGCCATGACACGCGATGAGATAAGGAGACTAATCCATGAAGGAACAATCAAGTCTTTGCCGGAGGTCGGTGTCAGCCGGGGCAGAGCGCGGATAATTCATGAAAAGAAGAAGAAGGGACGCCGCAGCGGACCAGGCAGCAGAACGGGCACGATTCACGCGAGAGTATCCCAGAAGGAAGCCTGGATGACCAAGATCAGGGCTTTGAGGAAGCGGCTCAAAACGTTGAAGACCAAAAAGATCATCCCCGAAGACTCTTATCAAAGACTTTACCGAATGGCCGGCAGCGGCAGGTTTGCGTCAGTCGGCGACATGGAACGCTATCTGAAAGCGCACGAACTCTGGAGGAAACGGTAGTGGCGAAAAACGCGCGGTACTGCACCAAATTCCGCCGCCGAATAGAAGGCAAAACCGATTACAAGGCCAGAAGAGCCTTAATAGTCTCAGGCAAACCTCGACTAGTCACTCGGACCAGCATCAATAACATTATCGCTCAAGTGATTGCGGCTAAGCCCAAAGGAGACGAGGTTCTGATTTCGGCTCACAGCCGAGAATTGATGAAGTACGGGTGGAAGGCTCCTCGTGGAAACGTTCCAACCGCGTACCTGACTGGTTACCTGTGTGGTCTGAAAGCCAAGGCTGCAGGAGTCGAGGAAGCAATATTTGACATTGGATTGTACCGGCCCAAGAAAGGGGCGAGAATCTTCGCTGTGCTCAAGGGAGTGTTGGACGCCAAGGTAAACGTGCCTCACAGCGTTGACAAGTTTCCTGACGAGAAGAGGTTGAAGGGTGAACACATAGCTTCTTACGCGCAGGCCTTGGCTGCGGAGCCTGAGGAGTATCGGTCAAAGTTTTCAAAGTATTTGCAGCAGGACGTGAAGCCTGAAGCGCTTCCGAAACATTTCGAACAGGTGAAGAGCGACATGCATGCAGCATTCAAGAACAGAGGTAAGTAGAATTGCCATCACGTGGTCGTAGAAGACAACAACCCCAAAGAGAATCACGTTCAGACCATCTGGAACAGTGGGTTCCAAGAACCCGATTGGGAAAAATGATTCAGGAAGGTAAGATAAGCTCGATTGAAGAAGTTTTCCAGGCCGGACTTCAGATCCGTGAGTCTCAGATCGTGGACGCCTTGATTCCTGACCTTCAGGAAGAAGTCATAAACGTAAATCTGGTTCAGAAACAGACGGACGCAGGTGAGAAATCAAGGTTCAAAGCTGTCGTTGCCGTCGGCAACCGAGACGGTTACATAGGCATGGGTTCAGGAAAAGCCGCTCAGGTTCGAAACGCGATAGAGAAGGCGGCGACGGACGCTAGGTTAAAGATTGTTCCCGTTAGAAGGGGATGCGGAAGCTGGGAATGCGGTTGCGGAAGACCGCACTCAGTGCCTTTCCAGATTGAGGGCACAACCGGCGGTGTCAGAGTCGTCTTCGTTCCCGGACCAAGAGGTTTGGGACTCGTGGCAAGCGAGGTTGCGAAAGTCATCTTGGGTTTAGCAGGTGTGAAAGACTGCTGGACCAGAAGTTACGGTTCAACCCGTACGATTCCATCGTTTGCATACGCGGTTTTTGACGCGCTGAAACAGACGTACGGTCTAATAACTCCGACAGACTGGGTGAGGTAATTGGCCGAGAAAACTGAACCACGCAAGTGTATCGCGGTTGTAAGAGTCCGAGGCACCGTCAGCGCTACGATGCAGGCTAGAGAGACACTGGAGATGCTTCACCTCAAGCACAGCAATCACGGCTTACTCGTGGACGATCGCCCATCATACTCGGGCATGCTCATGGCTGTGCGTGACTACGTGACCTACGGTGAACCTTCGAAAGAGACTGTGGCGGAACTCATAAAACGAAGAGGCCGAGTCAAGGGCGACAAGAAACTCACGGAAGAGTACGCACAGAAGTCGGGGTTCAAATCGCTCGACGATCTTGCTGAAGCGGTTCACAGTGGCCGCGCGGAATACTGGAAGCTACCGAACATACAGCCTTTCTTCCGGTTGCATCCTCCTTCCAAGGGCTATAAGGGGAAAATCAAAAGAAGCTTCGGGTCAGGCGGGGAACTGGGATACCGAGGAGAAAAAATCAGCGACCTTTTGAAACG
>CAZHZB010000017.1:9092-13365 GCA_964537045.1 uncultured Candidatus Bathyarchaeia archaeon
TTCTTTTTGCGATACGTTTTATAGTCACTTTTCAGATGCCTTGTAGTCTGGGGGAGGCAAGTGAGCGCGAAGTGGCGGAGACACAAGAAAACGACGAAGAAATTCAACCTCTTCAACGTTTTCAGCAAGAGTAAAGAGAAAAACGTTCCCAGAACATTTCGAGTCAAGACTTCAAACGTGAAACCTGGTGCACGCAAAGTCAAGTACAAGGTTGAAAAGATACCTGAAGGGAAGCTGAAAGAGCCGCCACGACTGATCGACGTTGTTGAAGAGAACGACGAAATCGCAGTGTTCGCCGAGTTCGCAGGGTTTGACAGAGAGAATTTGCGAGTCAGCGTGAAAAATCAACGGTTGACGTTGTCTGCACGGGCGTCGGAACGCAGGTATCATAAAAGCTTAAATCTTCCGAAGAGAGTGATTCCCGAATCTCTATGCACAACGTATAAGAACGGCGTGCTTGAAATACGGTTAAAAAAGGTGCTTGAACAGCAAGCATTGGACAAGATAGCAGGTTAACAAAATGCCGCATGATCTGAGAAAAACAAGGAAGAAACGGGGTTCAAGAACCGTGGGCTGGGGAAGGGTAGGCCAACATAGGCGGAGAGGCGGAAAACCCTACCGCAACCCTGGACGACACAAGGCATTATGGTCATACGTGATAAAATACGAACCGGACTACTATGGCAAGACTGGTTTCACTTCTCCGAAGAGCCACAAGCTCAGGAACACGGTCAGCATCGTGAATATCGGAGCCCTTGACAGTTTGGCAGAGAAGTTTGCGGTTGAGCAAGACGGAAAGTTCTTCGTGGACTTGGAAAGTCTGGGCTACACGAAGCTTCTTGGCTCTGGCAGAATAACGAAGTCTCTCGTTGTGAAAGTGCCGTCCTTTTCGGGATCGGCAGCTGAAAAAGTGAAAGAGGCTGGCGGAGAAATCGCAGGAGCCGCAGAGAAGGAAGAGGAAACCGAAGAAAAAGAGGAAAAGGAAGCTGAGGAGTAGCAGTTAGTCAATGGTCGGCAGATTCCTGAGTCTATTCAAGCCTCTTGCGAGGATCGTACCAGAAATAAAAAAGCCTGAACGCCGAGTTAGGTTTAACGAGAAGATCTTTTGGACCGCGCTTGTTCTAGTAGTTTTTCTGATCATGTCTGAGGTTCCGCTTTACGGAATTACGAAGAACGCTTTGGGCGAACTTGCAGCGTTAAGAATAATCTTCGCCTCTAGCCGCGGCAGTCTCATGGAGCTTGGAATAGGCCCCATCGTAACAGCCGGCTTGATCTTGCAGCTTCTCGCCGGGTCAAGCATGATTAAGGCCGATATGGGCAACCCTGAGGACAGAAGCTTATTCACCACGGCGAGTAAAGTGTTCTCCATAGTTCTCACAGGTGTGCAGGCGTCTGCCTACATCATAGGCGGCATGTACGGCTCTCTGAGCGGTAACATAGCGATAATAGTTTTCCTGCAGTTGATAGCCGCAGGACTAGTTGTTCTTCTGCTTGATGAACTAGTCCAGAAAGGCTGGGGATTCGGCAGCGGCATCAGCCTCTTCATCATGGCAGGTGTCGCACAACATATTTTCTGGCAAGCCTTCACACCATTGTCGGGTGTTGGCGAGGAAGCACAGGGTTTAACCTATGGCTTCTTCTTTGCCCTGGGGCAAGTGGTTGCGCAGGGTAAACCCCTATCGATGCTTTGGTTGAGAGGTCAGAACCCGTCTTTAATGGGTTTGATAGCCACGATAGCCGCTTTTCTAGTCATTATTTACATGGAAGGCGTCAGAGTCGAGTTGCCTCTGTCCTATGCTGGGTACAAGGGTTACCGCAGTAGATACCCGATAAAACTGCTGTACGTGTCGAACCTTCCTGTGATTTTTGCATCAGCTCTGTTTGCTAACGTTTACTTCTTCTCGCAACTGTTCTGGAGCATGAACGGCCAGCCTCTTCCAGGGAGAAACGTGTGGCTGGACCTTCTGGGACAGTTTCAAGTCACCCAACCTCCAGCAGGAAGCACTGGGTCAGCGTCAATACAGTCTGTTGGCGGACTCGTCTATTACGTGACCGCACCTCGCAATTTCACTGACGTTATGGGCGATCCGGTAAGGGCTTTGGTCTATCTTGGCATCTTGATAGCCTTCTGTGTTGTGTTCTCGCTTACTTGGCTTGAGGTCGGCGGTCTGGGTCCTTCAACAGTTGCCAAACAGCTTGTGGACGCTGGAATGGAGATCCCGGGTTACAGGCGGTCTGGAAGGGCTGTTGAACAGATTCTGAAACGCTATATCCCTGCGGTCACCGTGCTCGGCGGCGTCGTTGTTGGACTCATTGCGGGTGTCACCGACTTCTTCGGAGTCTTCGGTTCAGGAATGGGAATATTGCTTTCAGTCGGCATAATCTACCAGTACTATGAGACGCTGATGCAGGAAAGAGCGGCTGAAATGTATCCTGCGTTTAGGCGCTTATTTGGTGAGTAGCGGAAAGCCTGCTGATTGTGGTGGAAAACCTGATGAAGCCGCAAAAGATATACTTAGGATTCTAGGAGTAGTGTAGGTATGATGCCCATAGCAATGCAGATACTTCCGCCTATATTTCAAGAGCTTCCATACTCAACGCTTTTCATATTCGCTCTTTCTGCAGCGATCTCTCTGTTGACGACATTGGCAAACCGGTTTCTGTCAAATCCTGAACAGGCTAAAGCTGTGAGAAAAGAGGTGGGTGAGTGGAACAAAGAGCTTCGAGAAGCACAGCGGAGTAAGGACAAGAAAACTGTTGACAAGTTGATGAAGAAGCAGCAGTACATTATGAAGCTTCAGTCTAAGATGATGTGGCAATCGATGAAAGTGTCACTTCTTTTCTTGGTTCCGCTTTTGATTATGTGGCAGCTGCTTGGCGGTTTCTTTACAGGAGTTGACATAGCAGTTTTCCCAGGCTTGGGCCCTAACATCTCCTTGCCGTTGGGCATTACTTTGGGCTCTCTGTTTTGGTGGTATCTACTTTCATCGTTTCTATCCGGAACCGTTTTCTCACATGTTTTTGGGATAATCGAGGTGAGTGAATAGAATGCCCAGACCAAGTGAACGAAGTCGCAGCAGAAGGCGCATAATCAGATCTCTTCCAGGCGGCGGAACAAGAACTTTGTTGAAGGGTGAGTTAGGTGCACCATTGAGGTGTACCCTCTGTGGGCAAGAGCTGGCAGGAGTGTCTAACACTCCAAAGACTAGGAGGCTCAACCGATCTAGGAAGAAAGTCTGGCGTCCGTATGGCGGACAAGTTTGTCATAACTGTCTCAAGACAGCTTTCAGACAAGCTGTCAGAACGGCTTGACTGGTCTTTTGAGGCGTTCAGATGCCGGCGGCGAAGAAGCAGACGAAAGCTGAGAACTCCGTTGTGCTTTGCATCTGCGGCATGGCTGGAAGCGGCAAGAGTACACTGGCGAGGAGAGTCGCCGAAAAATACCGACTGCGCTACTATTCCGGCGGAGATGCATTGATGGCACTTGCCTTGGAGCAGGGCTATTCCCCTCTTGAACGTGGTTGGTGGGAAAGCAAAGAAGGACTGAGTTTCCTTGAGAAGAGGGGGAAAGACCCCAGGTTCGACGAGGCTATCGACCGGAAACAACTCGAAATGGCCGAGAAAGGAAACGTCGTGTTCGACAGTTGGACGATGCCTTGGCTTCTGAAGAAAGGCTTCAAGATATGGTTAGAAGCGTCCTCTGAAAAGAGGGCTCAACGGATCGCTGGACGAGACCGAATCAGTTTTGATGAAGCACTGGAGGCGTTGAATCAAAAGGAGAAACAGACTCGAGCCATCTATAGGAAGATGTATGGATTCAGTCTAGGCGAAGACTTCGAGCCTTTCAACTTTGTTCTGGACACGGAAACATTGAATGCTGAAGAAGTCTTTCAAGTTCTATGTTTGGTAATTGAGAACGTGGTGCTCAAGTAGATTCATCTTCTTGCACTGAGCAACTGTTTTCTCTTTCTATCCTTCAAGAACCATGGATGAATATTCCGCGCGCAAAACAAACATCATAAACAACAGGAAAAAACTGACAAAACGCTGAGATTTTCGAATTCGGTCAGGCCAGGCCGCCTTTCTCACGCATTAAGACTCAAGTCGTCCGCAAAATATTTAAACAGACCGAACCCTACAAGAATAGCGATCGACTACATGGCAGATCGCGAACTATTTCAGCTCGAAAACACCGAAACCAATCAGATCTCGAAAGATTTGGCCCTCGTCTGGAGACAGCTTGATCGTCTTGTTGATATCGAAGCAGTTGCCG
>CAZHZB010000018.1:0-2432 GCA_964537045.1 uncultured Candidatus Bathyarchaeia archaeon
AGTATCTCCAAGTACGTTCTTGCCGCGGCAGTTATGGGCACTGTCCTTTATCTGATACCGCATCCGACGAGAATTTCTACGACTCTAATTGAAACCGCAGCAGGTGGCCTGATCTATCTGGGTCTCCTGATGGCTATAGATAAAGAAGCTAGAAGACTTCCCAGAGATATCATTGGCGAGTTCAGACACAAACAAGCGGCAACCGAAAGCTAGAAGAGTAGTTGTCTTAGCAGATTGTTCAGCTCTTCTTTGTTTTCTATTCCTCTGAGGATGACTTTTCCGCTTCCGTACATTCTGAAGGAATAATTCTTGTATGACAACTCTGATATTATTCCAGCTATTGATCTCTTCATGGTGGCTTTTTCTAATATTCTTCTAATCGCTTCATCCTTCTTCTCATATTTGAAGGTCACTATTATGTCCTTTTCTTTGCCACATGTCCCGTCGATTCTCGCGATGTAGTCCTTAATGCTGGTCATTGGAGTCCGCCGATCTCTTTCAGGACCTCTATGAACCGGTCTATCTCTTTCTGTGTGTTGTAAACATAGAAGCTTGCCCTTGCTGATGAACTCAGTTTGAACAGTTCATGAAGTGGTTGTGCACAATGAAAGCCGCTTCGCACCATTATTCCGTAGTTGTCAAGGAACAGGGCGACGTCGTGGGAACTCAAACCTTTGACGCCGAATGGTATTATTCCGGACTTTGCAGAAGTGTTTTTTGTTCCGTATACTTCTACGCTACCGCTGCAGTTCAGCATTCGAGGTAAGGCATACTCGGTGAGACTCTGCTCGTGTTTTTTAACGTTTTCCATGCCCAGGTGCTTGAGGTATTTCACAGCTGCCATTAGCCCGATAGCTCCTTCTATGTTTGGTGTTCCAGCTTCGAACTTCCACGGAAGCGCATTCCAAGTTGTGGAACAGCTTCCTGTCTTCCGGTTAAATGAGACTTCGCGTATCATCTCGCCTCCACCGTGGAAAGGTTCCATTTTTTCCAGAAGGTCGCGTTTGCCGTAAAGGACTCCAATTCCTGTTGGTCCGAGCATTTTGTGACCTGAGAACGCCAGAAAATCCATGTCCAATTCCTTAACATTCACGGGCATGTGCGGAACTGACTGAGCCCCATCAACTAATAGCATCGCATCGTTTTCATGCGCAATCTTGGCGATTCTTTTTACGTCGTTCACTATGCCAGTGACGTTTGAAACGTGAGATATGCAGACCAACTTGGTTCTTTTCGAGATGAGGCTCTCAAAAGAATCATAGTTCAACGTTCCATCAGCGTTAATGTCAATGTATCTTATCTTGAAACCAGTAATCTTCGAGATTATCTCCCACGGTACTATGTTGCTGTGATGTTCCATCAGCGAAATGACTATTTCGTCATTCTTTCCGAGACTTCGCAGCCCCCACGAGTAAGCGACCAAGTTTATGGCTTCAGTCGTTCCTCTGACAAAGATGGTTTCCTCAATGCTTCGGGCATTTACGAATTTGGCTACCTCTTCGTGAGCGGTTTCGTAGAGTTCCGAAGCCTCCTGCGACAATGTGTGCACTGCACGGTGCACGTTTGCGTTGTGCTTTTCATAAAAATCGTCTATTGCTTCGATCACCTGCCAAGGCTTCTGAGAGGTTGCCGCGTTGTCAAAGTAAATTAGTGGATGACCGTTTACTTTGCGCTTCAGAATCGGGAAGTCTTCTCTGATCTTGTATGGATTGAGCATTATTTTCCTTCTGCTGACTTCATCCTTTTCTCAAGCATTTTCGCAAGTTGCTCTTCTTCTAACGCCTGTTTTTCCTCAGCACTCGGTTCTTTCTGCAGCCAACTGGGAGTTGACCCCTTGAGAGTGTAATATTTCCTAATCGCTCTTTTCAAGGCCCCTACGGCGAGTATGCCACAATGGAACTTCACGCTCGGCAATCCGCCGACTGCTTCTGCAACACTCTTGTAGGAAATGTTCCACGCATCAACGAGCTTCATGCCCTTGATCATTTCAGTGACTATGCTAGATGTGGCGATATTTGCGGCACAACCGTAGCTTTCGAAAGATGCTTTCTCTATCACTTCTTTGTCGTCGATTTTCAAATAGAAGGTTATCATGTCACCGCACATAGGATTTCCTGCAACGGCTGACACGCTTGCGTCCTCCATTTTTCCAAGGTTTTTAGGGTTCCTGAACAGTTCTAGTATTTTCGGGTTATAGGGTAATGGTGCACGAGACAAAGCTATTCAACTCTCGTAGAACCTGTTATTCCTCTTATTCGCTCAACCGCCTTTGGAATTACTTCTAACGCATAATTTATGTCTTCTTCGGTGTGAACTCTCGAGACCTTCATCAAAAGACTGCCGTGCGCCTGATCAAACTTCTTGCCTATCGCAACCAGAACATGGCTTGGCTGCAGCAATCGCCTAGAACACGCGCTTCCGCTTGAAACGTA